>CBDTTR010000030.1:0-13713 GCA_965363405.1 uncultured bacterium
TCTTCGTGTTCTTCGTGGTTATAATTGTTTTGGTTGCGGCTATGCTGCGCTGTGTAAATCTGTGGCTTATCTAAAGTGTAATCTGTTTTACTGAGATTATGTGAGGTAATTTACTTAATTTCTTGAGTACGTTAGTTGAAACGGGTTTATCCACATGGATAAGGGAAATGGCTACCCTCCCTGTTTTCTGTCTGCTCAAATGCATTTTAGCAATATTGACCCCGTTTTTCCCAAGAGTTTTTCCAATATTACCAATGACACCAGGTTTGTCGTAATTGTGCATGAGAAGGATATTCCCTTCCGGAGTGGCTTCGGTCAGGAAGGTATCCACTCTTACTATTCTGGGATCTCCTTTTCCAAACAGGGTTCCTGATATAGAATGTTCCCCATCCTTATTTTTAATTCTAAGTGTGATGAGGCTGGTGAATCCTTCCGTATCGCTTGTCTTAATCTCACTCACTTTCATTCCCCTCTCCCTGGCTAAAAGGGGAGCATTAACGTAATTGACCATCTCAGCGAGTGCTGGTTCCAGTATGCCTTTCAAAATAGAAACGGTCAAGGGAGCTGAGTCATGGTTAGCAATTTCACCACTATACTCGATTATAATTTTCCCTATACCACCAGATGCAATCTGTGCCTGGAAACTTCCCATCTTCTCAGCAAGAGTGAGATATGGCCTTACCTGTTCCAAAATCTCTGGATCAAATGAAGGAACATTGACCGCATTTCTAATAATTCCATTCTCCAGATAATCCTTTATCTGTTTTGCAATGGCCTCTGCTACTCTAGCCTGTGCCTGCTTTGTAGAAGCTCCCAAATGGGGTGTGGCAATAACCTCATCCAGACTGAGCAGTGGATTATCGCCTGGTGGCTCCTTCTCAAAAACATCCAGAGCTGCTCCTGCAACCGTACCTTGTTTAATAGCGGCATAAAGGTCACTCTCATTTATGATACCTCCTCTTGCACAATTGATGATGCGTACCCCCTTTTTCATTTTCTGAAATGCACTCTTGTCTAAGAGGTTTTTGGTGTCATCATTTAAAGGGGTATGAAGTGTGATGTAGTCGGATTGTTGAAAGAGCTGGTCCAAAGTGACCTTCTCTATCCCCTTTTTTGACATGGCTTCTTTGGATACGAAGGGGTCATAAGCGATAGCTCTCATTTTTAACCCCTTCGCAAGATCTGCCACTACCTGACCAATATTGCCTAAACCAATAACACCTAAGGTTTGATTATATATCTCCACACCCATAAATTTCTTTTTTTCCCACTTCCCCATTTTCAAGGAAGCATTTGCCTGGGGGATATGTCTGGAGAGAGCCAATAAGAGGGAGATAGCATGCTCAGCAGCGGTAATTGCGTTGGCACCGGGTGTGTTCATGACGATAATCCCTTTTTTGCTTGCTGCTTCAATGTCGACGTTGTCCAGACCAATACCTGCTCTTCCAATGACTTTAAGACGATGTGCTGATTCTAAAATCTTTGCAGTTATTTTACTGGCACTTCGAACAATTAGCCCATCGTATTTGGATATCTTTTTTTCCAGCTCCAAAGGAGTCATAGAAGCATAGACATCCGCTTTCACTTTGCTCTTTCCTTTAAATAGTTCAACGCCTTCCTTTTCTAAGTTGTCACAAATAAGCACTTTCATTGTTTAAATCCTCCAAGTATCCTTATTTAGAATCATGCTGAGGTTCAAACCATAAGGGGCTTGACCATGCTATCTCGCCATCTTCCTGAATAGCCCTCAAATAATAGTAATCCCCAGCTTTTATCATAGTTTTATCAAGATAGTGAATATTATTTTTTGTCCCAGTGCCTTTTACAGAATACAGATTAAAACCATTTTTTACAATTACTATCTCTTGAATCATGTCAGTGCCAATCACCTCACCAGAAATGTCCCTCACAGCATTTTTGTCATCATAAGATAATACTTCCCCCATTGTATGTCCATTTATATGAAAATCTAGAATTATTCTGGCACCAGAGGTGGCATAGACTCTTCTGGTTTTAAAAGCTTTCCATATAGATGTTCTGTCGAGTGTCTCTGCATAAACTCCCATAAGCCCTCCCATAATGGCACCAATATCTTTTCTCCCGGGATGTCCATTATGGCTGTCACCGGAAGCAATGATGCCCATTTTGTAACCACGGGCTAAGGCGTCTCGCACAAAATGTTTCTCTTTTGGATTGTATATTCCTTTCGGACAGCCAAAAAATTCACAGTTGCCATGAACGGAACATATTTCGGTTAAGGGTTGAAAAGCTGAATTGTAAAAATTCCAATCACAGGGAATTGGGCCTCCTCCAACATGATGTGGTATGGTGATAGCCTCTTTTCCCTTAAGACATTCCCATAGACCATTCGGGGTAGAACTTTTAGGATTTCTAAAACTGAAGACTTGTCCTTCCTCACTGTTTAAAAAGAGTATGTGCTGATGGCCGTATGTCCAGTTGGTCCACTCGTATCCCAGAAACGTTACAAATTCTCCGGGACGGTAATAGAAATCCGTCTTACTCCTGATGAGATTCCAGGTTTCTTCATCCTCGTCCAGGGGAATGAGTCCATGAGCGTCGTGTGAGGTCAGGACGGAGATATCAAGACCAGCCACATCTCGCGCATATTGATAGTAGTTGTCAGGGGTTCCTGTGCCGTCGCATAGACCTGAGTGTCCATGGATATCGCCCCAGTATAAATGATATTTTGGAGGCTTATCCTTGCAAAGGATGGGGTTGCTTTCCGTCTTGAAACCGTTCTTTTTATCTTCTGCTTTGATTCGATAGAGCCCAGCCTTTTTAATGGTGCATTGAAACTTTTTACTCCCGCTATCGGATTGTTTGAAGTGGTATTCACGGGGAATGTCAATTTCTGAAGGGGAGGATGATAAATTGATTATGCCTTGATACCTTTTTGCCCAGTTGTCATACTGGTCAACAGCAGCTAGTGTTACGCTGAAAGGCGTATCAATTTCAACAAGAGAGGGTGCAGTTGCTACCAGGGCAGCTGCTGAACCAGAAAGGATGTTGATGCGGGGTTGATGTTCTATCGGATAGAAGTGGCCATCACCATCGCCATCCACTTTGATGAAGAACTCTTCACCATCTTCGGCATACTTGTCACACCTGGCTTGCCCGAAAGGGTATTTGCCTTCACCAGTATCCCCATAGGTGATAGTAATAGATTGTTTGTGTGTAAGGGGGACATCTTTTATCCTTACCACTATGTAATGAGGATAACCTACCAGGACATCGAGCTTGGCTTTGTCATTGGAAGTTGAGACAGTGGTATATCCTGGATAATCCTGGTTGCTGTTTTGAGGTGGTGTCCAACCCCAAAAAGGAGAGATATGAAGAGCAACTCCTCCACCTATAGCAATCCCCTTCTTCCCCACAGTGTATATAATCTTCCATGTTCCATGGCTATTGGCGATTACATCATCACTTGGAATAACGCTAGCTTCCCCTTTACTATCTTCAGGTGAAGGAGAGTTTTTTATTGCTGATCTTAATTCATTGACAGCCAATTCATTATGAGATCTTTTATATCTATTTAAAGAATAGATAGCGAAAAACACAAAGGCCAGTATGCAGATTAAGATGATGATTTTTTTGTTAAGCATAATTGGTGTGAAGTATAAGTGTCTTGGGAATGACAGGATGCACGAACAGAAAGTGTTTAATGCTTACAGAGATACAAGGATTTCTATTTCACAGGATAATTTCCGTCAAAGCAGGATAAACAGAACTCCTCTTTAGGAAATGGCATAGCTTTAATCATTCCATCCAGACTTAAGTATCCTAGCGAATCCAGTCCAATAAACTTAGAGATCTCTTCTATGGAATGAGAGGAAGCAATCAATTCCTGACGAGTTGGGAAATCGATACCATAATAACAAGGATATCTGTGAGGCGGGCAGCTCACCCTCATGTGAACTTCTTTTGCACCAGCTTCTCTTAGGTTCCTCATCCTGATTTTGCTGGTGGTACCACGTACAATCGAGTCCTCGATTACTACAATCCGCTTGTTTTTAATGACATCCTTTACCGGGTTTGACTTCACCTTGACTCCCAAATCTCGGCTTGCCTGCGAGGGCTGAATGAAGGTGCGTCCCACATAGTGATTTCTGGTAATGCCCATCTCAAAAGGAATCCCTGAGGCTTCAGCAAAACCAAGGGCAGCACAAGTACCGGAATCAGGCATGGGTATTACCAGATCGCATTCTACAGGTTTTTCTAAAGCCAGTTCTTTTCCCAACCGTTTCCGAGCCAGATATACACTCTCACCAAAAACATGGCTGTCCGGACGGGCAAAATAGATGAATTCAAAGATACAAAGCGAATGTTTAATTGGTGCAAAAGGTTTAAGTGAATGCATCCCTTTTTTGTCTATAATAATGATTTCACCTGGCTCAACCTCTCTAATATATTCAGCCTGGATGAGATCCAGAGCACATGTTTCAGAGGAGAGAATATAAGCTCCATTAAGTTTCCCCAGACATAGTGGCCTGAAACCATGGGGGTCTCTTATGCCAATCATCTGGTCCTGAGTGAGGATGAGCAGGGAATAGGCTCCTTTCAGTTTAGGCAGGGAGTCGACCAGTGCATCTTCAAGGGTAGCGCTCTTAGACTTAGCCACTAGATGAACAATAATCTCGCTGTCCATGGTAGATTGGAAGATAGATCCTGCTTTTTCCAGTCTGCGACGTAATTCGTTAGTATTAACCAGATTTCCATTGTGGGCAACGGCAAGGGAACCACGATAGTAGTCTACCTTGAAAGGCTGAGCATTTTTTATTTCCGAACTTCCAGTTGTCGAATAGCGCACATGTCCAATCGCCATTTCTCCAGTCAGTCGTTCCAAATTCTCTTCATTGAATACATCGGGTACAAGTCCCATCTCCCGATGGTCTGTTAAACGTTTTCCATCTGAGACAACAATGCCTGTACTTTCCTGACCTCGATGCTGTAAGGCATAAAGGCCCAGATATGTAATTCTGGCAGCATCTTCATGGCCAAAAACTCCAAAGATGCCACATTCTTCTTTTAGACGGCTGTTTGTCATAAGTAATGGTTGCATTTTGATCTATCTTAATTAATCACGTTAAACCTTCAGGTAGTCTGTTGCGAACCAAATAGGCTATGCAGTCGGGCGTTTTAGTTAAGTTGACAAATCCGAAAATAGAAATCCGAAACAAATCGGAAATTCAAATGTTCAAATACCCAAACAAACAGGGGAAGTTCTTTTCAGAAAAACTACATAATGAATAAGTTTTGGTCATTTGGATTTATGTCATTTGGTATTGTTTCGAATTTCGTGCTTAGATATTCGAGTTTGCATATTATAAAGCAGAGACATTGTGTTAGCCAATTTTAAAGGTTCTCCTCAAACCGCCGCCCTCTGGTGGTGGTTGACTATGCATTATATTGTGCGTGGTAATCCTGCAGCGCTTTTACTTCGATTTCTCCCTTTTGAAGAAATTCAATACCATTCACTGCAGCCGATGCACCGGAGATGGTGGTGATGTAAGGGACGTTATACATTACTGCAAGACTTCTCAGGCTTAGTTGATCACTATGAGATTTCTTCCCCGAGGGGGTGTTGATGATGAGATCGATTTCGCCATTCTTAATCAAATCTGCAATATTGGGTCGCCCCTCCCCAATTTTCAAAACATTTTTCACTTCCAATCCATTGTTTGCAAGTACCTTAGATGTTCCTGTTGTGGCAAGGAGAGTGAAACCCAAATCCGCAAGCTTTTTGGCTATAAAGATGATGGAACGTCGATCTTTGTTTCTGACACTGACAAAAACTCTTCCCTTTTCGGGTAGGATTTGACCTGCTGCAATCTGAGATTTGACATAAGCCCTTCCAAAATTACTGTCGATTCCCATAACCTCGCCTGTTGATTTCATCTCCGGGCCCAAAACAGGATCAACCCCCGGAAACCGCTTGAAGGGAAAAACAGATTCTTTAACCGAAACATGGCTTGTTTCCCGCTCTTTCCTGATTCCTAACTCTGATAATTTTTTACCTGCCATAACTTTGGCAGCAATTTTTGCCCACGCTACTCCTGTTGCTTTACTGACAAAGGGCACTGTCCGGGAGGCCCGGGGATTCACCTCCAATACGTAGAGCACCTCATTCTTTACTGCATATTGGATGTTCATTAAGCCTATCACCTGTAATTCACGGGCCAGTGACCGGGTACTTTCTTTAATATTTTCTATGATCTCGTCACCAAGGGTATAGGGGGGAATAACGCAGGCACTGTCACCAGAGTGTATACCGGCTTCTTCAATATGCTCCATGATTCCAGAGATAATACACTCTTCTCCATCAGCAACTGCATCAACATCAATCTCAATTGCATCCTCAAGAAACTTGTCTATCAATACAGGATGTTCAGGGGAAGCCTGCATGGCATAAGAGGCAAAATCATGTAAGGATTCCTCATTATAAACGATTTTCATAGCTCTTCCTCCCAATACATAGGAGGGGCGTACAATTACTGGAAAACCGATGGCTTTTGCTTTTATCTCAGCATCTTCGAGTGTGGTTGCAATGTCATTTTGAGGTTGATTAAGGTGCAACTTTTTAATTAGCTGCTTGAACCTGTTTCTGTCTTCTGCCCGGTCTATATTATCAGGGGTGGTTCCTATAATAGGTACCCCGGCCTTCTCCAAAGGGACTGCCAGATTGAGAGGGGTCTGACCACCAAACTGCACAATTACCCCCTCAGGGTTTTCCTTCTCTACTATAGTGAGAACATCTTCTAAAGTCAATGGCTCGAAGTAGAGCTTGTCTGAAGTATCATAATCCGTACTCACTGTTTCCGGATTGCTATTGACCATAATAGTTTCGTATCCCAGTTCTTTCAAGGCAAATGAGGCATGAACACAGCAGTAATCAAACTCAATACCTTGCCCAATGCGATTAGGGCCTCCTCCCAAGATCACAATCTTCTTTTGGTTTGTTCTATGGCTCTCATCTTCCTCTTCATATGTAGAATAGTGGTAAGGGGTATAAGCTTCAAATTCTGCAGCACAGGTATCAACTGATTTGAATACAGCTTTGATGCCGAGATCTGCACGTTGTTTTCTAATGGAATCCTCATCAACACCCAGAAGATGAGCAAGTTGAATATCTGAAAAACCGTACTGTTTTGCTTTAAGTAACAAATCGCGTGAAAGAAGTGCCTCAGGCTTATGAGAAGAAAAGAGAGGGCCTTTGTCTCTAACGTTTTGCAGACCTTTCGATTTCAGGTATGATGTAATTTCATTTTCCACCTCAACAATTTCTTTGATATTATGTAAAAACCAGGGATCAATGCTGGTTAGCTCTGCTACTTCTTCCAGGTTCATTCCTAACTGAAAGGCGTGTTTTAAGTAAAACAACCTTTCTGCCTGAGGTATTGATAACTTCTCTTTTATTTCGGAGAGTAGTTCTTTTCTGTCAGATTTCTCATTTCCCCAGGTGTCAAGTATATCAGGAATGATATCCTTTCCGTCTGAACCCAAACCATACCTTCCTATCTCAAGGGACCTTATGCCCTTTTGTAAAGCCTCCTTAAAGGTGCGCCCTATCGCCATAGTTTCTCCTACTGATTTCATGGAAATAGTCAGAGTAGGGTCTGCCTCTGGGAATTTTTCAAAGGTAAAGCGGGGTATCTTAACCACACAATAGTCAATAGTTGGCTCAAACGAAGCAGGTGTCTCACGTGTGATGTCATTTTGTATCTCATCAAGGGTATAGCCAACCGCCAGCTTTGCAGCCATTTTAGCAATAGGAAAACCAGTGGCTTTGGATGCAAGAGCAGAGCTTCTTGAAACCCTGGGGTTCATTTCTATAACCACCCTGCGTCCATCTTTCGGGTTAACAGCAAATTGAATATTGGATCCTCCTGTCTCAACCCCGATCTCCCTGATGATGTCTATAGATGCATCCCTCATCTCCTGATATTCTTTATCAGTTAGAGTCTGGGCAGGAGCTACAGTAATACTGTCTCCTGTATGGATGCCCATAGGGTCAAAGTTCTCAATGGAACAAACAATGACCACATTATCCTTTGAGTCCCTCATTACTTCCAGCTCATATTCCTTCCAACCCAGAATAGATTCTTCAATGAGTATCGCATTAATCATACTGCTTTCAAGACCCTGAGATGCAAGATCTTCAAATTCTTCAACGTTAAAGACAATACTGCCACCTGTACCACCCAGGGTAAAGCTGGGACGAATGATTAATGGATATCCAATTTCTCTGGCTATTTTTCGGGCCTGCTTCATATTATGAGCCAGGCCGCTTCGGGGCAAATCCTGGTTGATACTTTTCATTGCCTTTTTGAATAGGTTTCTATCTTCAGCTTTTTGGATCGCTTCGTAATTTGCTCCAATCATCTGAACATTATAGGTGTCCAAAACCCCTCTTTCTGCTAATATTGAAGCTACATTGAGGGCTGTTTGACCACCTAAGGTGGGAAGCAGGGTATCTGGCCGCTCTTTTGCAATTACCTTTTCTACAATTTCCGGTGTGACGGGTTCAATATAGGTTCGATCTGCCATCTCGGGGTCGGTCATGATAGTAGCAGGATTGCTGTTTATCAATACAACTTCAAACCCATCTTCTTTCAGGACTTTGCAGGCTTGTGTTCCTGAGTAATCGAATTCACAGGCTTGACCGATGATGATCGGTCCTGCACCGATGATTAAAATCTTGTGGATATCTTGACGTTTAGGCATCCTTTTGCTTTTCCATTAACCGGGTGAATTCATCGAACAGGTAGCTGGCATCATGGGGGCCTGGGGAGGCTTCTGGATGATACTGGACTGAAAAAACCGGGTATTTTTTATTCCTCATACCTTCTAAGGTTTGGTCATTGAGATTAATGTGAGTCAATTCTATCTCATTTTCTCGAAGACTTTCCATATCTACACAAAACCCATGGTTCTGGGAGGTAATGTTCACCTTCCCTGTGGCCAAATCTTTTACTGGCTGGTTGCCACCCCGATGGCCAAACTTTAATTTATAGGTTTTCCCTCCAAAAGCTAAACCTAAAATCTGATGACCCAAGCAAATACCGAAGATAGGTAGCTTCCCCAGTAACCCTCTAACGGTTTCTACCACATAGGGTACCCCCGCCGGGTCACCTGGACCATTGGACAGTAAAATTCCATCGGCATTCAAAGCAATAATTTCTTCTGCTCGTGTGAGGGCAGGAACTACAGTAACCTCACATCCTGCTGCGCCAAGCATTCGTAGTATGCTGGTTTTAATACCGCAGTCTATTGCCACTACCTTAAAAATGCTGTTTCCTTCAACCCCTCTGTTCCATTGGTAAGGACTTTGACAAGTAACCTCTTTTACCAGGTCACGTCCTATGAGACCGGGAGAATCCTGAGCCTTCTTTACGAGAGTTGCTTCATCTAAACATTCAGTAGAAATTACAGCCTTCATTGCACCAGCAGTTCTGATATGCTTAGTTAAAGCTCTGGTATCAACGCCTTCAATTCCTGGCATATCATACTCTTTTAAATATTCTCCTAATCCCTTGAGCGAACGCCAGTTGCTGGTAATTCTACTTGCCTCCTTAACTACAAAACCTTCTGCTTTTGGGTTTGAAGATTCCAGATCTTCCTCATTGACGCCGTAGTTGCCCATCAGGGGATAGGTCATGGTAATAATCTGTCCTTTATAAGACGGGTCAGTTAATATTTCCTGATAACCTGTCATACTGGTGTTAAATACAATTTCTCCTGCTCTTTCTCCGGGAGCACCAAAGGAGCGTCCTCTAAAAACTTTTCCATCTTCTAATGCAAGCAGAGCTTCCATCTTATCCTTTCCCAGCGAAGCTTCGCCTCAAACCGACGAGGCTTCACGATACCAAATGCTGGACTAGACGATTGCGGATTTCTGATTTCGGATTGCGGAATTAAAATCTTAAACAAAGGGCTGAATTCAAAAACTTTAGTTCACTTTAGTCACTTTAGATCACTTGCAACAAAGGCAGAATTAATAAATGTATCTAGCATCCAGCATCACTTTGCATAAGCGTAGCCTAAAAAACTTGACTCATTTGTTAAGTTTTCAGACTATAATAAACGGCTAATGAAATCTTAATAAAAAAATACCTGCAGCACTTCCATGTTGTTATGTAAAAAATATAACTTGGGAATAAATTAATGGAAGGAAGCAGGTATAAAGGAAAGAATAAACAATCCGTTTGGATCGATCATTCATCAAATGAATACTGCACCCTCTGAAAGTCTTTCCTCAGTTCTCTCACCTCATTATTTGTAGAAGTGCTGTCTTTTAGACACTTTTTAAATAGTTTGGCGATTTGTTCCATCTCTTTTTCTTTCATTCCAAATCGTGTCATTTCCTGAACCCCAATGCGGATTCCCGACGGGTTGATAACCTTCTCTAAAGGTTCAAAGGGAAGAAGGTTCATGTTAAGAATAATGCCGTTTTCTTTCAGGATTCGGGCAACCTCGTTCCCCCCACCTAGTTCGGATACATCAATAGCAATCTGATGAGTTTCGGTGAAGTCAAAATCCTTAGCGTGCACATTAAAACCCAGCTCGTATAGATTCCTGGCTAATGTCTTGGCATTTGATATCGTATGTTTAGCATAATCTTCAGCAAAATTAAGCATCTCGCAGGTAGTTATTGCCAGAGAAACAAGGGTATCGAGGTGGTGGTTGGAAGATGAGCCAGGGAAGGCTCCTTTATCGATTTTCCACCATTCTTTAGGATCCATATTGCTCATAATGAGACCTCTCTGAGAACCAAAAAAGGTCTTGTGGGTGCTGGCTGTGACAATGTTAGCTCCCTCACCTAAGGGGTCTTGGAATTGTTTCCCGGCAATTAAGCCCAGTACATGGGCAGCATCATAGATAATGGTTGTTTCATTGTCCTTGCAAATGTCAACGAGTTCTTTTATAGGTTCTGGAAAAAGGAAGAGGCTTTTCCCAAGAACGAGAATCTTCGGGTGTAACGTTTTAATTAAGTGGTGGGTTTGTTCAACGTCAATGTGGTAGCCATCGGGAGTAAGGGGTAAATCTACTATATTTTTCGTGTATTTGCCAACAGATCCCGATTTGTGATGACTAATGTGTCCCCCCCCTGCTGTTGAATTCACCATAACCACGTCCCCAGGTTTAATATATCTGCTGAAGACGGCATCATTGGCTACAGTCCCACTGATGGGTCTTACCTCCATATGCTGGCAATTAAATAGTGTTTTTAATTGTTGTTTTACCCAGCTTTCTATTTCATCAATCTTATCTGTGCCCTGATAGTATCTCTCTCCCGGATGTCCTTCCGCATAACGATGAGCAAAATCAGAACCCAGGACATTACGGGCACGATTACTCATCACATTTTCACTGGCGATGAGATTGATAGTATTAATCCTCCACTCATTCTGCTGAGCAACAATATCCTCAATCCATTTAATATTTCTCTCTTGCATTATTTAATACCTCTGGCTAAATTTTACATCCGTCCTTACATTAGAATAAATCTGATCAAACGCTGAATAACTAACATTTTTTATACAGAGAATCAATAGGAATTATTTGAAATGTGTTGAGGGATTAGGTTTCGCTGTAGGTTTTAACTTTTTTTATCAAGAAACAATCCGTTTGTTATGGAAGAAGGTTTGGGGGGAAGGGGTTAGAAAATGGTGCAATATCAACAGCAATTAATTATTCCGATTTTTCCTCTCCTTTCCCATTCCAAATGTGGTGTTTTATAACCTTTCCTTTTGCTACAAATATGACGTCTTCACAGATGTTTGTGGATAAGTCAGCTATGCGTTCTAAATTACCAGAGATTCTTATCAGGTGAATAGAACGTTCTATAGTAGTAGAGTCTGAACTCATAAATGTAATAAGTTCCCTTAAAAGCTGGTCTTTTAGGTCATCTACCAGATTATCTCTTTCACATACGTCCTTTGCGAGGGCAGTGTCTTCATTGATGAAAGAATCTATGCTGTCCCTTAGCATCTTTGTGGTTAGTTCTGCCATTCGAGGTATATCAAGCATGGATTTTACCAAGGTTTATCCACGCCTTATGTCTTATGGTTTTCTCTCTATGTTTTTGCGGGATGAAAATTTCCTTGACATATTATTGTATTGTACGATACGTTAATAACGAACCGTAATTAACGTATCGGAGGTAGCGATTATGGAGAATCCCTTTAAATTTGGCGGAATTGTCCGAGGGCCGCATTTCGCAGACCGACGGAAAGAACTGGACGAACTTGTAGGAGAGATGAAAAACCTCGGGCGGATCTTCCTTGTTTCTCCAAGGCGGTACGGCAAGACCTGCCTTTTGTTCAACCTGATTGACAGGCTTACGGAACTGGGGTTTGCAACAGTTTATATTGATCTTAATGCTTACCCTGATATAAAGAGCGTAGCCGGGGCGATCACCAATCTGACATGCAGAGCGCTGGAGTCAAACGCAGATAAGCTGATGAAGATTTTTGCAGGGCTTCAGCGCCTCAGGCCAAAGGCTTCTGTAGGACGGGACGGCACAATAGAAGTCGGTCTTGAGGTGTCGGTGGAAGAGAAAGAAGCGCTTCCGGCTCTTTTAGAAGGGATGAGCCATGCAAATAAACTGGCATCCAGGAAAAGAAAAAAAACAGTTATAATTATCGATGAGTTTTCTGACATTACAAAGTATAACGGCCAAACCCTTGAAAAGGCTCTACGGTCGGAGATACAGAAACATGAATACATAGGATATATTTTTTCCGGGTCCGAGCAGTCTGTTATGCTTTCCATGATAAGGGACAGGAAACGAGCATTTTACAAGCTGGGAAGGGTTATGGAACTCGGGTTGATTGAGAGAAAAACCTATACCGACTTTATAACCAGGTGGCTGAAAAAAGGGGGTTACAGGATTCAACCACATGATCTGCAGAAAATCTTTGAGATCGGCATGGATGTGCCACATAATATCCAACGGCTCTGTAATATTATGTGGGAACTGGCACGGAAAAACCGTAACGTAACTCACGGTCTAATTGCTAAACTGCCAGAAGTTATTGCCGGGCAGGATTCACCACACTATGAGATGTTGTGGCATACAGTTTCCCAGCTGCAGAAAGTGCTCCTGATTTCTCTCAGTCAGGAACCTGCGGCAAAACCCTTCTCCAGAGAATTCCAGATGAAATACGGTATCGGACCATCATCATCTGTAAAGGCATCGCTTGACTCGCTTATGAAAAAGGGAATTCTGTTCAAGTCTATTGCGGGAACATATCAATTTTCAGATTCTTTTATGCCTTATTGGATCAATTTGATAAGACACGGAATTTACAGATAGGTGATAGAACTTCCTTTTTAATGGAGTAAGTGTAAGAAAATCCCTATTGAGCGTCAACTAAAAGATGATCGAAAGATGTAGTCGGGCAGGCAGCTAAACAGTGAGGCGTGATATAAAATCGTGGGATTTTGAGTGAAGTTTTTAATTTTTAAACTCCGTCCCCTTATCCTGCTCGCCTCTGGAGGGCGATTGCCAAAGGAGGGAGAAATATTACAGTGGATTATAACTAAAAATCAGGTTGACCAATCGGCAATTCACGAGAAGGTTTCAGGTTAAACCATCCCAAAACTGTGTTGGGGTCGGACCAAGCTAACTATTTGTTAAAACTGTAAAAGACTCCAAAAATAGGCTGATTTTAGGTCTTAAAACAACTTTTT
>CBDTTR010000031.1:0-13381 GCA_965363405.1 uncultured bacterium
ACAATTGCCGTAACCATTTTGATCCCTCCTTTTCTTATTTTTTGCGTTTAATGCCCATATATTATTTTTGCGCCTGGTAAGGGCAGATGCATATTTATTTAACCTCAATCTTTATCTCTTTTTCCCTGGCCTACTTTGAGTATTCGACATGAGATTAATAGTTTCCCTATTCACGTTCTTCGATCAACTGAGATAGAGATTCCTCAATATTCTTTGTTGTAAATGGTTTCTCAATGATATCTTCTATTCCGATTCTTTGCGCCTCAGCAATGACTTCCTCACTCCTATAGGCGGTGATGAGTATTTTTATGGTATGCTGATGAGACTCTTTAATCTGATTGAAGAACTCCAGGCCATCCATACCCGGCAATCTATAATCGGTGATGATAATATCGTAATCTTGCTTCCTGACTGCTCCCATGCCTTCTTCGGCAGTCTCAAGTGCCAGTAAATGGCATCCCTCACTTTCAAAGAATAAGCTCAAAGAGTCTCTTATCCACTCATCATCATCTATAAGTAATATTTGCATCTCTTTTAATTTTTTAAATAGATCCATATTTGATTCCTTAAAGTAATGAGGGGGATTTAACATAACCACGCTGTTTCCTTTATGTAATTTCCTAATAGCATAAAGGATGCCATCGCAGAGTGATCCAGATAAGGCGATAAATATCAGCACGTTACCTGTACGAACACTTGTAAAGAATACTCGTGCGCAGTCATAATTGAGATAAATTGCGCAATTTCTCTGTGGAAAATTGCGCAATTTAGAGGGCCATCACAAATACTATAAGTAGAAAATTCTAGTAATTGTACATAAGTGATTTAGAAGGGATTAGAGCAGAATTGCGCAATCGGTGGGTTTAGAATTCCAATCAGGAGGAATTTATTTTATATGTAGTTCCTTTCTGCGGTAACGGAAGGTATGGCGATTTATGTTAAGAAGTTCCGCTGCCTTACTTTCATTGCCTCCGGCTATTTTAAGAGCTTCCTCTATATAATATTTTTCCAACGATTTTTGAATAGAGGGAAAGTCGATACCTGTATGGGAGATAGGAGGGAGGTTAAATAATTGTCCTAACGTCTTTTCCTTAGAGGCTGTTTCCATCTCAAGATCCTGAACCGTTAAAACTGGCCCTTTGCCAGTTAAAACCGCTCTTTCAAGAAGGTTTTTTAACTCACGAACATTACCTGTCCATCTATACTTCATCAAAGCGCTCTCAGCCTCCGGAGCAATACCTGTAAATTGCTTACCAAATTTATGGCTAAACTTGTACAAAAAGTGTTTGACAAGTGGCATAATATCCTCGCGGCGTTCATTTAACGATGGGATTTGCACCTTAACAACTCCCAGTCGGAAATAGAGGTCTTTTCTAAACAGGTCTTTTTCTATCATCTCATCCAGATCTTTGTTGGTTGCTGAAACCACTCTGGTTTTAATGTGTACTTTCTTTGTGCTACCTATCCTGTAAAATGTACTCTCTTCAAGAAATCGGAGAAGCTTTGCCTGGGCAGCCATACTCAAGTCACCTACCTCATCAAGAAACAGGGTCCCATGTGCAGCTTCTTCTATTAAACCTTTTTTGCCGGTTTCACTCGCTCCGCTGAAAGCACCTTTTTCGTATCCAAAGAGCTCACTTTCGATAAGGTCTTTTGGAATAGCCGCACAATTTACAGTGACCAAAGTCCCATTGAAATTAGGGCTTCTGTAATGGATGGCACTAGCAATCAACTCCTTACCCGTACCTGTCTCGCCAAGAATGAGAATCGGGGTGTCGGGGCTTTTAGCCACCATTCCTATGAACTGCATCACATCCTGGATGGCATTGCTTTCTCCTATGAAACAGGGGAGGTTTTCCTCAAGATATTTTCCCTGGAGGGTTTGGATTTCTTTTCTTAGCCTTATAGTCTCAAGGGCATTTTTTATGGTTAACCTTAAACTATCCATTTCGATGGGTTTCACTATATAATCATAAGCACCGAGCTTCATGGCAGAGATTACGAAGTTAATATCCTCATAAGCAGTTATCATAACAATCAAAATATCAGGGTATAGACTCTTAATTTTTCGAAGAGCTTCAATGCCATTCATATCTGGTAATCCAATATCAAGCAGTATCAGATCCGGAGGATTGTTTTTTATGACGCCAATCGCAGGCTCAGCTTCAGAAAAGGTTTCTACCCGATAGTCTGTTTCAAGAGCCATTGATAAGCTTTTCCTTATGGTTTCCTCATCATCAATTATGTATATAGAGTAAGTAATCATCCTCGATTTATTCCTTTTTCAGTGGAATCTCAATTATAAACTCGGCCCCACCCCACTTACTTACCGAAACACCTAAAGATCCATTATGGTCTGTGATAATT
Source organism: uncultured bacterium (assembly GCA_965363405.1). Lineage (GTDB taxonomy): Bacteria > Desulfobacterota > WTBG01 > WTBG01 > WTBG01 > WTBG01. The sequence goes on from CBDTTR010000031.1 coordinate 2,368, forward strand.
CTGTGGCTGATGCTAAGGCCTATCCCTGTACCACCATCCTTAGTGGTATAGAAAGGATCGAATATCTGGTCCCATACATTTGAAGACACACCAGGGCCTGAATCAGCAACTCTTATGACAAGATTGTTATCTTTCACAGATGAGGTAATTTCTATTATTTTAGGTCCATCTACGTTTTTAAGGGCCTCGTCTGCATTGGTAATCAGGTTTAAGACCACCTCTTCAATCAAACGCGGATCGGCTCGGCACAGTGGTAAGTTCTCAGTCAGATTTCTTTCAATCGTAATCCCGCTTTTTCGCATAGTAACAGAAGAAAGATTAAATGCTTCTTCAATAGGTTGATTTATGTCTATCAAAGCATACTTGGGCGCACTGGGTTGTGAAAAATCCATGACTCTCTTGATAACAGACTTAATTCTATTTGAAGCCGATTGGAGTTGTTCAATAATTCTTTTTACTTTTTCTAGACTTTCCTCCTTGTCATAGATATTTTGCAATGTGTCCAAATAAACATTAATGCCTGAAAGTGGATTTCTTATTTCGTGAGCAATACCAGCAGCTACACGTCCCAGAGAAGTCATTTTATCTTGGATTCTTAAAAGGTGCTCCATCTCCTTTGTTTTAGTAATATCCATCAGATTGACTAATACTGCTTCTTTCCCCTGGTATTCTATCTTAATTGCCCGGCAATTGACCCATCTCATATCAGATTTGATATTCATTTTGCCAGGGGAATAAAACCTGAAATCCATGTCCAGAGTTTGAAATTCCTTCGAGGTTATGTTTTGATAAAACTCCTTAACTTTTTCAGCATCATCCGGGTGGAGGCTTTTAAGATCTTCGAATTTAGGTGAACGGGGTAAAGGTCCAAGGAGTTTCTGCTGTTCTTGGTTTTGATACACGATTTGATTGTCTTGAATGATCGAGATACCCGTAAGTGAATTTTCAACTAGATTGCGGAAGCGCTGTTCACTATCCTGCACATCCTTTGAAACTATCTTGCTTTTTTCTTCCAGTTCCATTCTGTATAGTCCCAAAGCAATATCTCTGGAAATCTCTCTTAGCAAGTCCTGTTCTTCTTTGTTTGATGCAAGTTCTCTGGAAACTGAAACCACCAATATACCATACACTTTATCACCATGCTCAAGTCGCACAGCCATTCCAGCTCTGTGAGCGTACATTTTTGATAAAGGGCATTTTTCACAATCAACAAATGGATCCTCAGTAACAATAACATCGAATTTTTTCAGAGCTTTTTGAACACAATTAGTCAACTTAGCATGTTGTAATCTCTTGATCATTGGTAAAAATGTCTTGCCTAGGCCCACTTCGGCGGTGGCAACAAGTCCTCGAGTATCATCTAACAAGGCAATCCAAGAATTATGATAACCACGGTTCTCAGTAAGGTTTTTACAGATACCTTTTAGCAATTTAGTGCGATCTCTTTCTCTTACAATTAGCTGGTTAATATTCCTTATGGCACGTAACACGCGATTGAGGTGTTCTATCTTCTGATAAGCAATTTTTTGCTCTGAGATATCCGTAATAAATCCTTCTATGGCTACTAGGTTTCCTTCTGGGGCAAAAACTCCAGTACCTTGCTCCCAAAGCCATTTTTGCTCACCTGTAGCTGTAGTTATGCGATATGTAATACGAAAGATCTCATTCTTTTCGATTGCGTTTTCTGTCTCTTTCCATACACGCTCTTTATCTTCTGGGTGAATCAGTTGCCCATAAGAGACCTCACGGTTCTGAATAAGTTGAGAAGGTTTGTAGCCAGTGAGGTTGAGACAACCCTCGCTGACGAATTCCATGGTCCATTTTTTGTCATTGTAGCAGCGATATGCCATGCCGGGCAGATTGCTCATAAGGGTCGAGAGGAAACGTTTGCTTTCTTTTGGCCGCTCATCTGTGCATTTCATCTTCACATCAGCATAGATCAATGTTTTATTTAGAAAGGGTCTGTTAATCAGAACGAATAGGCTATAAGTAGTTATAATTATTTTAATGATCTAAACAGTACTGTATTATGGTATTGTAGTTCATCATATTACTCAAGTTTGGATTTCTTGTCAATTCGTCTATTGACTTTTTACCAGAGAAGATATTAATACCTGAATTTTGCACGAAATGGTTCTGAAAAAAATAGCTGAGTAGTCATCATCCAGGGGTGGGGTCTGAGAACCAGCATAATCTGTGTAGAGATCTCCTGGCGGGAACTTGACACAACATGTTGCGGCTAGTCGCTATAAACATTTTGTCAACCCTACTTGCAATAATGTGGGTAATGTCAAATATATAACATACGTTTGTGATTTAAAGGTCTTCAATTCTTTAACATACTACCATCTGTAAGAAAATTGAAGGTGCTAATTTGTTAACCTTACTGCTGTAAAGGTTAGTTAGTATTTAGAAACCGAATTTTTATCAACATTCCATGAAACATCAACTCAATAATTAGTCCAGCCCTTTTTTTCCTTTCTGTGACTAGTTTCATCTTGAATATCTTCATCCAATAATTTAACCGCATCTTTTTTAACGTCATCAGCTAAATGAGCATAACGCATTGTCATCTTGATATCTCTGTGTCCAAGTAATTCTTGTACTGCTTTAAGGCTTGCTCCCTTCATGACCAATCTGCTTGCAAAGCTATGTCTTAAATCATGAAAGCGGAAATCTTCAATACCAGCTTTTCTTAGGGCATAGTTGAAAGACCTCTTGACCTCTTTGTATGGGTTCCCTTCTTTATCACAAAAGACGTAATCACTATTGATGTGCCTGAGAAGAGATTGGAAGAGGCTACTCAATGTTTCATTGATAGGAATCTGCCTTGCTCCATCATCTCCCACTCCACAGCCTTTGAGAACATATTTCTGAGTACGCTCAGAGACCTGTTCACGTCTGCATCACTTCTCTCCCCCCTCTATTTCATTTGACGCAGCAAAAGTTTTATTCTATAATACTTTCACCACCATCTCAAGATGAAGCATCTGATTATCTGCGCCGTGCAGAGGAGGTTTATCAATGGTTGATGAATCAGTTGTGAAAATAGTGCGTAAATATTTAAAAACGCTGGTAGAGTTGGGAATCAGTGTTCGTTATGTTGTCGTGTTTGGCTCTCAAGCAGTAGGACGCCAACATCCTTTAAGTGATATAGACCTCCTCGTGGTTTCACCACTTTTCGATGGTAAACGTAAACGAGAGGATGTGAATTTCCTATGGCGCACTGCCGCACGCATTGATAGTCGCATTGAGCCTATCGCAGTTGGCCAACCCAGCATGAAGAAGACGACAGCAGCGCTATTATTGAGATTGCACGACGTGAGGGGCAGGTGATTTCACTAACTTAACAGATTGCTGGATTAGAGAGGACCCATTTTGTTTTTCCAGGCCACTATTTTTTTTAGTGATTTGCTGTGGCTTGGCAAACAAAAGGCAGGGAGTATCCAATCCCCTGCTTTATTGCCTTGTAAATTGCTCTGCCCCGTCCCTTTATTAAGAGAGTCTAATGTCAAGAACTTGCCCCCTATTTATAAAAAGGAGAAATGTATGTTAGAAAGACTTAAAGAAATGATTTTAGAAAAGTCTTTTCAATTAAGCGACAGCCCCACCTTCAAACTTGCATCCGGCAAACTCAGTAATTATTATATCAACTGCAAACCAACAACACTCAACCCTGAGGCAATGAATTTAATCGGAAACATAATTTTTGATAAAATAAAAAATGACAACATTGATGCAATTGGCGGGCTGTCTTTCGGGGCAGATCCTATTGCCAATGCTGTTGCTTTGATCTCTTATCAAAAGGGGAAGCCAGTCAAATCATTCAGTGTTCGTGAAAGAACAAAGGATCATGGAATAATAAAAAATATCGAGGGTGATGTCCATAAGGGGGAGCGGGCTGTAATAATAGATGATGTTATTACAACAGGTGAGTCAACGATTAAGGCGATCACGTCTGCAAAAGATGCTGGCTTAGATGTCGTCAGAGTAATAGCACTTGTGGACAGAGAAGAAGGGGGGAAGGAAGAGATCCTTAAACACATAAAGGATTTTGAGAGTATTATAACCAGAACCCGCCTCATGGAGGCATTTAACACCAGGCAGCTTAAGAAAAGGACGGCATCCGTATAATCTTTTTCCTTCATCAAAAATGTGCTGAAACAGCAAAAGAGGCCCTATAACACAACCTAAGATTTTGATCTCTTTAAAAGTCTCTCTACTCGTGCTATAAGGAAATTTGGATCTACCGGTTTATCCATATATTCATCGGCATGAGGCGAGTCAGCAGCAGACTCCATATCGGGGAAAAGCAGTGTGCTGTCTCCAACACCCGTTAAGACAATAATCGGAATGTTTGATGTTTCAGCACCTTTCTTTAATTCACCGCATGCGATAAAACCATCTTTCTCCGGCATCATAACATCCAGGATAATGAGATCAGGTTTTTCCTCCCTCGCTTTCTCAATTCCCACCTTCCCATTATACGCATAAATCACCTCATAGTTGGCTCCTTCTAAAGCCATCTTCACCATTTTTACCTCACTCGGCTGGTCATCAACAATGAGAATCTTTGCCTTTTTCTCAGACATATCTACCTCCCCTTATCCTAACTTATTTTCATTGAATCGTACTCACACCACTCCCAGAGGTCATCTTTTAAGGATTCATATTTGCTTCGCACATCTTCGTAGGTTTGGGCATTTTCCAGAGCAACCGAGACCTGCTCGGAAAAACCATTTAAGAAATCAATCTCCTCCTGGGGAAATTCCCTGGACGTAGCCGTATAAATCCTGAGCATCCCAATTACTTCTTCTTTCAATTTAAGAGGAAGCGAAAAGATAGAGGCAATCCCTTCCTCTTTTGCTTCCCAAAGGTATTGCATCTGGGGAGCGGTTGCTACATCCAGAACGCTATCGGGCTTTCCTGAAAGAACTTTCGATAGCGTTTTATCCGCAGCAATAGGCCCTTTTTTAAGATATTTCTCACTCAACCCATAAGAGGCACAGACTCTGAAATATTCTTTCTTCCTGTCTAAAAGGCTTATGGTGCATCCTTTCAGTTTCAAAAGCTTGACCACACTGGTAACTATTAAATTTAACACCTCCCTTAAGTTCAGGGTTGAATGGATTGCCTTTGTCATTGCCTGAAACCTTTCTTCTCTTTCCAGCTTCTCTTGAACTCCCACATCTTTTTCAACCGCCTTATTCACCACGTCTAATAATTCCTCAGGGGTGAAGGGCTTCGGCAAATAGTCAAAAGCACCCAACTTCATGGAGTCACGCGCGGTCGCAACTGAAGTGTAGCCTGTAAACATCACCACGGTAATATCCGGAACTTCTTTCTTCATCTTTTCCAGTGTTTCGACTCCGTCCATACCTGGCATTTTAATGTCACTAAGAACAAGGTCATATCGCTTCTCCTTCAATTTCTGTAACGCCTCTTGTCCGCTTAAGGCCGTTTCGACTTCATAGCCTTCTTCACGCAATATTCGACCACAGCTCTCATGGATAATTGTTTCATCGTCGATCACTAAAATACTGGCTTTTTGCTTTTCCATAAAAGCCTCCTTTCATTCAGAATTATGTTTACTTTTCTGAAAGTTTATCTGCCAGATGGGGTGGCAGTTCCTTCTTCAAACTTTCGTAATCTTCTTTTATGTCCTTATATAGTTTAGCATTAACTACGGCGATACCTGCCTGTTCGGCAAGCTTATTAACCATATCCATCTCCTTATCGTTAAATCGATGGACCTCTCCTGTATAAACTCTCAATACGCCAATCACATTCTCTTTTGCTTTGAGGGGAATGGAGAGGATAGAAACAATTCCCTCTTTTTTGGCTTCATCAGGATATTGAACGCGAGGATCATTTGCAATATCTTCAATAAAGACAGTCTTTCCCTCAATGGATTCCGTCACACTTTTATCTGCATCAAGGGGACCTTTGGCAAGATAATTTTCACTAAGCCCAAATGCAACTCTGGTTTCCAACTTCTTCCTTGTATCATTCAGCAGGTTTACACCACACCCTTTCGCCTTAAGCAGGTTTACTACACTTTTTACAATCAATTCTAAGACCTCATTCAAATTGAGAGAAGAACTGATAGCCTTCGTCGCATCTCTATAAGCACTCTCCAGGTGCTTGGTTTCAAGTAACACTTTTTTCTTCTCCACGGCCTTATTGATAACAGAGATTAATTCATCCGGGGTAAAGGGTTTGGGAAGATAATCGAATGCCCCCAGTTTCATCGCCTCTACCGCCGTCTCTGCGGTCGAGTAACCCGTAACCATAACGATACCGATATTGGGATTATCTTTCTTGATTTTTTTCAAGGCCTCCATTCCGCTAATCCCCGGCATTTTAAGATCGGTGATAACAAGGTCAAACTGTTCCTCTTCTATTTTCTTAAAACCTTCCTGCCCTGTAAAGGCATTTTTAACTTCATACCCCTCTTCTGTTAAGATTCGGTTACAGCTCTCATGGACAATCTGCTCATCATCGATCACCAGTATTTTGGCTTTGATTGCTCCCATAATAATACCCTCCCTTTGTTGCTATTGCCCTCATTTTACTATTAAATGAGAGGTTTCCTTTTTAATCTTCCTTTTTCTCAACAGGCAGTTTAATAATAAAAATTGTTCCTTTACCAACTTCGCTCTCTACTAAAATATCCCCTTTGTGTTTCTGAACAATACCATAGCTAACAGAAAGGCCTAAACCCGTCCCCTTTTGCGGATCTTTGGTGGTAAAAAAGGGATCGAAGATTTTGTTAAGGTGTTCCCTGGAGATTCCCATTCCCGTATCCTCCATGCGAACTTCCACAAAATCTCCTCTTTTGTTCAGAGAACTGGAGATGGAAAAACGTCCCTCACCCTTCATTGCCTCTGCAGCATTTAAGATAATATTCATAAAAACCTGCTCCATCTGATTTTCGTCAATCCAGATTTGAGGGAGTTTATCATCAAGATTTCTTTCTGTCTGGATATTATGGAAGAGAGACTGGGGTTCGAGAATGGCTAAGGTTCTTCCGATAATATCGTTGACTTGACACAGCTTCCTCTGGGGTGGTGTTTCACGTGCAAAATCCAAGACGCCCTTTATAATCTTTTTACAGCGCGTTGTTTCTCTCACAATAATTTCCAGATCTTTTCTGGTTGCCTCATCCCTGGCATTTTTTAACAACAGATGGGAAAAGGTCATTACCCCTGTCAACGGATTGTTTATCTCGTGTGCAACCCCGGCAGCCAATCTTCCCAGAGAAGACATTTTTTCCGTTTGAATTAACTGTGCCTGGGTTTCTCTCAGTTCTTTATTGGTTTCTTCCAAATCCTTGGTTCGTTTCGCTATCTCCTCGTTGGATGATTTCAGAACCTTCGTCATCTCATTAAACGCTGCGGCCACATTTCCCAGCTCATCACCGGATTTTACCGGTACCTCATAATCAAGATCACCCTGAGCAATTTTCTCTGTGGCAAAGACCAGACTATCCAACGGTCTGGTAATGCGTGAGGTAACAAAAACAACCACCAGCAAAGCCAGGAAGATTCCCAAAATGGCAACAGCGAAAAAACTTAAAACCAATTCGTTCCTTCTGTCCGTATAGGGAGATTCTAATATTCCTACATAGAGCATTCCTATGACTTCATCTTTTATATTTCTTATGGGTTCATAGGCCGTGATATAATCTGCATTCACCACAAAGGAGCGACCGATATAGGGCTGTCCATTTTCCAGGACCTTTTCGTATACATCACTGGACACTCTGGTTCCAATTGCCCTCAACCCATCTGAGTTTTTAACGTTGGTAGATATCCTCACATCCCATTGGAAGATAGTCGCCGTACCTATATCCTTCCCCTTATACTTTACCCCTTTGTAAACAATATCTTTTATCTCATCAACGATAAGGTAATCCCGATTGAGAAGGTGTCCTCCATAGAGCACCCCTATAAGTTTCCTCCCTTCACCAAAGACAGGGGCAGCAGCTTTTAGCATCATACCGGATGTCTCCCGATCTTTAATTCGGGGTTTGGCTTTTGGGGTGGGTGTAAAGACTATAAAAGCCTGATCAAGCAGTTCTCTCCCCTCTTTGCTTAATTCTTTTTGAGGAATGATTTCCGTTCCCTTTGTTTTCTTCCTCTCTTTTAAGACAGCTCCTACCATTTCATCGTTGGAGTGATCATCCCCCACCATAAAGGGGCTCCTTGTTCTAACCAGTACCTTCCCCTTCTTATCGGTCAGCGTTAGAATGTCCAGATTATTATCCAGCCTGACCCTCTCGAGCTCTCTTTTGAGTTCATCCCAGTTACCTGAAGGAATTCCTTCTTTGAGAATAAATCTTTCTGACGTTAAATGCACGACTGATTCGACATCTTTCAATCTTTCATTATACACCATCCAGGCCGAGTTGAGATCAATCTGTACCTTTAGCTGTGCCCTTTTTACTAAATCGGTTGCTACCAGCCGGATGCCAATCAAAGAAGAAGCCAGCCCAACAGCGACCACGACCAAAATAAAACTGAAGGCCAATTTCGTTCTAAGAGACAGGTTATAAAACTTTACGGTCATATTACTAAAATGCTGCGGCATGCTTCCCTTCCCCAGTTTATTGAATAGCCCAGAATTTGCAGGCCTGAATACAACTCTTGCACTTGGTACATTTGGTCTGATCTATCTTGGCTGGCTGCTTTTTCTCCCAGATAATAGCTCCCTCTGGACAGGCCTTGAAACAGAGTCCACACATTTTACACTTTTCTTCATCAACCTCAAACTTAATCAGTTTGGTACAGACTAAGGCCGGGCATTTCTTTTCTCTAATATGGGCCTCGTATTCATCCCGAAAATACCTGATGGTTGAAAGAACCGGATTGGCCGCAGTCTGCCCTAATCCACAGTGAGAGGTGTTCTGGATGTGTCTGCCGAGCTTTTGGAGAAACTCGATATCCCCTTCCTTCCCCAAACCATCTACGATTTCCATCAATTTGTCAAGCATCACTTTAAGACCTTCCCTGCAGGGAACACACTTTCCACACGACTCACCCACAGAAAAATCTGTAAAGAACCTTGCTGTATCTACCATACAGGTTCGCTCATCCATAATTACCACCCCACCCGAACCCATCATGGCACCAGCCTGGCTGAGCGAATCAAAATCTATTTCTGTATCCAGAAGCTCGGTGGGGACACAACCACCCGATGGTCCTCCCATCTGGGCAGATTTGAATTTGCGTTTATTAGGAATTCCTCCTCCTATATCAAAGACCAGAGTGCGCAGAGATGTTCCCATAGGGACCTCAACCAAACCGACATTATTAATGGCTCCTGTGAGGGCAAATACCTTCGTGCCTTTACTCCCTTCAGTTCCAATTTGTGCGAACCAGTCTGCCCCTCTTAGAAGAATAGGGGGAACATTGGCAAAGGTCTCGACATTGTTGAGATTGGTGGGTTGGCCCCACAAGCCAGATTCTGCAGAGCGCGGTGGTTTAATCCGCGGCATCCCACGACGCCCTTCCAGAGAATACATCAAAGCCGTTGATTCTCCACAGACAAATGCCCCCGCACCGGGGTAAATTTCAATGTCAAAATCAAAACCGCAATAGAGGATATCTTTTCCTAAAAGGCCATTTTCTCGAGCCTGGGATAGTGCGATTTCCAATCGTTTAATAGCGAGTGGGTACTCTGCTCTTACGTAGATAAATCCCTGTTGCGCTCCCATGGCATAGGCTGAGATTGCCATCCCCTCTAAAACAGAATGGGGATCGGCTTCTAATATGGATCTATCCATAAAGGCTCCCGGGTCACCTTCATCACCATTGCAGATAGTATATTTAGGAAAGCGATCGTATTTCCTCACCTCTTCCCATTTCCTTCCCGTAGGGAAACCACCTCCCCCCCTTCCTCTTAAGCCCGATTTTTTAATCTCCTGGATAACCTCCTCCGGACTCATTGAATTTAGTGCTTTGGATAAAGCAAGATAGCCGTCCCGCGCGATGTATTCATTAATCCTTTCAGGATCGATTAGCCCACGATTTCTCAAGGCAATAATTCTTTGGTGCTTAAAGAAACCGATATCCCTCATTAAGGGAACATGGGTCTTTTTCTCTGGCTCCTTGTACATAAGTTTTTCTACCGGTCTGCCTTTCAAAAAATGCTCCTCAACCAGGTGGGGAACATCTTCTGGCTTGACCTGCACGTAGAATATGCCTTCAGGATAAACGACCATCACAGGACCCAGGGCACAGAAGCCGTTGCATCCCGTTGTAACAACTTCGATTTCTTCCTCGAGACTGCGATTAGCCAATTCTTCTTCCAAGGCTTTTTTGACCTCTCCTGAACCACTGGCAATACAGCCCGTGCCGAAGCATAACATAATTTGTGACCGAGACCTTTTCATTCAATCCTCCTTACCGTTCAATTCCATAAAGACCAGATTTTTAATCCTCAATACTGTGCCAAAATGTTTTCAATCTTCTTGGGTTCCAGCATCCCATGTACGTCATCATCAATAAATATAACAGGTGCCAAACCACAAGCCCCCACGCACCGCACGACCTCCAGGGAAAATTTAAGATCTTCTGTTGTTTCATCCACTTTAATGGCTAATGTATCTTCTACCTTCTTTGTGATGTCTGCTGCTCCCTTCACGTAACACGCCGTTCCCATACAACACCTTATTACATGCTGGCCCCTTGGGACAGTTGTAAAAAAGGCATAAAAGGTAACCACTCCATAAATATGGCTGGGAGATATTCTGAGTCCTTTAGCCAAATAATTTTGTACATCCAAAGGCAGAAAACCGAATATTCCCTGGGCATCTTTAAGGGCGGGTATGAGGTAGCCTGGTTTATCACTATATCGACCAATGATTTCATCCAGATGCTCATAGTCTTCTTTTACTAATTCCACAACATACCTGTCAGCTTTTTCATCGTAGTGTACATTTTCCATCTTTAAAACCCCTTTTTCACTTAATGGTTATTATGTTAATACATAACTAGTGCTTGACCGAAAA
>CBDTTR010000032.1:0-13086 GCA_965363405.1 uncultured bacterium
TTAAAAAACGTATTTGTTAAAAACTATAAAATGAAATGCCATTAGCTAACTGCTCTTATGACTCATGGTGCAGAACTTATTATTTATTCCAAATTCCTCAATTCTCCAACTCCTAGATTCTTTTTTCTCTGCGTCCTCTGTGGTTTCATTATGGAAACAAAAAAACTGCCGTGTACTATTCCAGTGAGAATATACATTCGGCAGTCCAGCCTTCTATCAAACCATATCCAGGAAGCAAGTACTTACTACGATTCAACATCCGCAATAGAACTGTGGCTTTCCGTCCCCTGATCACTCAGGGTTTGGCTTTGTCGCTATACATTAATTTATTATTATCTGTATAGCATACTATAGAATATTGTCAATGAAAGATTGAGAACCTGGTTAAAATTGTGCTTGAGATCGGCAGTATTAATTAAAGCTCTTACTGCTATAACCGATATATATGTGAGAGACACTCTTTCATTCGTTCCTGTCCCTTTGGCAGAAAGAGGAATTATGTTAATAGTAACTCCAATAGCAAAGGAAAAACTTAAAAAAGCCTTACTTGAAGAACAGGCAACTGATCCAGAAGTGATTTTTAGAATCACTCCTGTGCATTCAATGCCAAACCGCCTGGGCATAGCTTTGGATAAAGAAAACAAAGACGATCAAGTAGTGAAAAGCGAAGAGGGTACGAAAGTACTGCTTATAGAATCCAATTTAGCCCATGAGCTAGAGGGAATGGTTCTTGATTACAAAAAATCCTCTCAAGGTGAAGGCTTTAAAATATCTAAGACTTCTCCCATTGAAGCATGTTATAAACGGTGGAACTAAAAGATAAGGTTTAAGATGAAGGTGTGTTAATAAAAGATTCAACGGCAGCACGTGATTTTTCTATCTCTTGTATCAGTGGCTGGGTGACTATTTTTTGGATTTCCGTACTCAACCCGAACAACTCAAAGTATTCCTTCCTTATCGGCAGTATTTTATCACTTTGCCCCCCATATCCCAGAACCTTACAGATAAGATCCGAAAGACACACAATGAAGCAAAGTTGTTGGAAAGGTGCTGGGATGCTCTCTGGTGGGAAAAATATCGGGTGATGATGAAATTGAATACATTTTGCAATAACATCAGACAACTTCCACTTCTTGACTAATATGCTTCCTGTAAGCGGATGGTTAATTCCGTATTGCTCATCTTCCTGAATAATAGTGGGAACATCTTCAACTTTTTCTCCTACACTATCAAGCAAATGGAAAAAATACTTGCCAATATCATGAAGAACCCCTATCGTTGCTACTTCATTCTCAGGGCTACGAAAAATGTTCAAGCTTAAATAATGAGCACACGCCGAAACGACTGTTGAATGAATCCACAACTCGTCAAATCCAGACTGTTTTGCATGTTCCTTTCTAGAGAGTGTGCTTTGCAGAGCGTCTTGAAAAACCAATGACCTCACATTGTTGTAACCCAAAAGAATAATAGCTCTTCCTACAGCGGTAACCTCTACTGGAAGATTGTAATAAGCAGAGTTAATAACACTAAGGATTCTTGCGGAAAGGAAGGGATTTGTTTTTATAACAGTGGAAATCTCCACAGTGCTGGTTTGAGGGTTTTTCAGGAGATCGAAGAGTTTAAGAGATGCTACAGGGAGTGGTTTAAGAACAGCAATCTTCTGATTGATTGACTTTTTAATTTTTTCATCGATATCTTCAAGCTGTTTTGGATAGACCTTCTCATCCATGTGGAAATAACTGACTTCCGGTATAACAGGATAGAAGCCCATTGCACTGCTACTTTGCATTTCCCTTTCATTTTGTGACTGCCCTGAGGTATTTTCTTCCACAACGTGGGGCTTTTGGGAAACTTTCATCCCTTGATGAGACGACCTGGAAACCCTCGTCTTTTTCTTTCTGGGAATTAGCAGGATGACAATTACTAATAAAAAGATAAAGATTAAGAACAGAAATAGTCTAAAGTCCATAATCCGATTCTAAACAGATGAGACGGTTTTGAATTTCGTCATTACCTCTGCAGTCACACCATTAATAATTTCATTTCTCTGCCAGAGGATCAAAGTGACAGGACACAACTCAAGAAAATTGTTGCCAACATATTTTGTATCTAAAAATAAAAATCGACCATGCTGAAAAATACTTTAATTGTTTTTCCAATTATCATTTTACATAACTATAGAAATAAAATCCTCAAAAAATGTTTCATCTTTTGAATGCTCACCTAAAAGATACCAGGCTCGTGGATCTGATTGGCGGAGTATTTATGGTGATAACCTTCAAAAAGTGAGGCAAGAGATGTGCACTTTCATGGACATAAAGAAAAGCTATCGTAACGGATTGAGGAGAGATTTCTACTCGGGATCAGGAGAGGTTTGAAAATAGTCTTCCAGATATTTACCAAAACTTCCCTGGTTTATACTGAAGATGTCTTTCATCTCGCTGATATCACAGGTGCTCCCACCTGTAAAGGCAGAAACTAAACCTTTTGCGTTATAAACCCTATCGGTTAAAATATCTATAATCCCTGCAACAAAATAAGCTATTTTAGATGGAATAAAAATGAAACGAATTTTTTTATCCAAGACCTTAGAAAATAAGTCTCTTAGCTCTACAAAAGTATATTCCTCTTCTCCTGCTACCTCCACGACTTTACAGGAAGCCCTTTTATTATCTAACGCATCCACCATACATCGTGCCAGGTCTGCCAGGAGAATTGGTCTCACCTTTTCTTCCCTTTTCATAAACATGGGTGCCCATCCCTTTTTTTTGAGGCTATTACCTAAAAGCACTGACATATCTGTCGCCAGGGTAGTCACTCTGAAAATGGTATAATCCAAACCGCTGACCTTCAATAGATCTTCTACCGATTTTTTAACCTTGCCATGCTCAAAGCCTCCAAACTTTGCCAGGCCCCAGTAACTTACAAAAATATATTTCTTTACCTTCTGCTCTCTGGCCAACTGGATAAGATTAAAATTCCCCTGATAATCATTATCCCAAAAATAAGCAGCTTTAGGTCGTTTAAATAATCTGGTAGTAAAACTGCTGATGACGTATTCAGCCCCTTCCATTACCTTTTTAAGCGAATTTATATCCCTGGCATCACCTTCAAAAAGCTCCACTCCCAGTTGTTTGAGTTTTGATGTGTCAGAATCTTTTCGAACCAGACACCTTAAGGGAAGCTTCCGCTTAACCATCTCCTCGGCTACTGCACTGCCTAAAAATCCCGTTCCCCCTATTAAAACATTCATTAACTTCCTCCATCAAAGCGTTATAAAACAAAAGGATTCTACATACTCCAGTATCTAGAATCCAGCATCCGGTATCAATCGACTAACACCCAGCAACTTTCCCATCCGCAGATTGCTCAGTTTGTGCACAACATGTAATCCATACTACCCTTTCTTACTCTCTTCAACATACTTTATGCGCAAGTCATGAAGAAGGCTATCCATCAATTGCTCTTCATCCTTGGTAAGATTGCCCTTGGTCTTTTCATGTAAAATACCCAGAATATCAATTGTCTGTTTTGCAAGCGGTAAGTTTCTCTCTATCTTATTAGTTATCGGATCAGGTACCTGTCCAAAATGGAGTAAAGCTGAACTACTTAAGGATAAGACAAAAGAGGCAAAATCAATCTCAGGGAAGGGTACCTTATCAACAGGTTGCGTTTTATCCTTTTTCCCTTCTTCTTTCTTTTCCCCTCTTTCTTCTTCTTTCTTAACTTCCGCTTCTGGTTTTACCTCTCCTTCGGAAGTAAAATGCCTCCTGTCTTTAATAACAAACCCCTCTCCCTCTATTTTCTCATCTTCAGCCATGATTTCTCCTCATTATAATTAGGACACAGAAAAAACAACTTGCTGTGGGTTTCTAGTTTCGTGTTACGGGTTTACCAATAATCCGCATTAACTCGCAACTCGTAACTTTATTAATATCTTCTTTATACTAATACCATTTCCTCACTACTTTCCACCCATATTTCACCATCCTTCACGTCCACTATGAACTCATTTCCCTCTTTCCACTTAAGAGTAAGTGGGATTTTTACTCTTTCGTCGATAGTCCTTTTAAGGAATCGAGCCCCGTAGATAGGACTAAATCCAACTTCAACTAAATAATCAACAGCTTCCTCAGTAATACTCATCAACTTTCCCATAGGTTTCATCTGTTGATTAATCCTGTCCAGGTACATCTTAGCAATTTCCTTAACTTCCTCCTTTGTTAATGGTGAAAAGACAATAATATCGTCAATTCGATTCAAGAATTCCGGCGCAAAGGTATTTTCTACCTCCTTCATAACTGCCCTCTTCACGGAGGAGAGGGCTTGAGAGTCAGTTAAAAACCCCATAGACTTGTTTAAGTTCTTAAATTCATTGGAACCCAAATTAGAAGTCATAATCATAACAGCATCACTAAAATAAACTCTTTTACCTCTGCCATCCGTCAGCCACCCTTCATCAAAAACTTGCAGAAACAAGTTCAATACATGGGAGTTTGCTTTTTCTACTTCATCTAACAGCACAACAGTATAAGGATTATCTCTAACCTGGTTAGTTAGCACTCCTCCCCTTTCCGAACCAACTATTCCCCGTGGCATTCCAATCAGCTTATCCACAGCAATAGTAGAATCTTTGTATTCCGACATGTCCAGCCGAACCATCTTCTTCTCATCTCCAAAGAGGAATTCAGCCAATGCTTTTGCCAGTTCGGTTTTGCCTACTCCAGTTGGCCCCAGAAAAAGCAGTACACCATCAGGTCTCTCAAACTTTTCCTTAAGCGGTCCCTTATTCAACCGAAGATGCTTTCCTACGGAATGAATAGCCTCCTTCTGTCCCACCACTCTTTTGGCCAAGTCTTCTTCCATCGTACTGAATCTGTCTGTGGTATCCCTATAGACCATGTCCAATGGAACTCTGGTTGTTTGAGAAATCACCTCGATAACATCTTTTGGACGAACGAAGTCATCTGGACGGTTGATCTCCACTTTAACACAAGCTGTGTCGAGCCAGGTAATGGGTTTATCGGGCAATCTCAATGTATGCATATAGCGAGGTGATAATTCCAGTGCTGTCTCCAGAGCTTCATCAGATATATTCACATCGTAATTTTTCTCCAAGCGGGGTCTAACCCCCATGAGAATCTTCTCCGTATCTTCTATAGATGATTCTTTAAGATCAATTACTCTGAACCGACGCGCTAAAGCTTCATCTTCCTGAATATACATCTTGTATTCTGCAGCAGTAGTGGCGCCAATAATCTGCACTTCTCCTCTAGCTAAGGTGGATTTAAAAATATTAGCAGCATCAGCATTCACTCCCAAAGCTGATCCTGCTCCGATAATAGTATGTGCTTCATCTATGAACAGAATAAGATTATTAGCTTCTTTTAGTTCATTGATGATTTTCTCAATTCTGTCCTCAAACATTCCTCTAAACATGGTACCAGCCACAATGCTATTCATCTGAAGATTTACAATCTGATAATCTCTCAATCGTGCAGGGACACTTTCAGGTTCCAGCTCAAGATTCCTGGCTAACCCTTCCACCAAAGCTGTTTTGCCAACACCCGGTTCACCAATAATCATGACTGAATTAGAAGTCTGCTTATGGCAGAGAATCTCAATCATCTGACTGATTTCTTCATTCCTGCCAATAACAGGCGGTAATTTGCCCCATCGAGCCAGCTTGTTTAGATTTACGCCAAAATGTTTCAGGTGAGCTGGAAGTTCAAACTTCTTTGCATACTTCTCCCTTTCCTTTTCTAAAACTCTAACCTTCAGGATTATCGTTTGCAAAACCCTATTGTTATCCACACCCAAATCATTGAATATTTTTGCGGGGATACCTCCATCTTCCTGGAAAAAGGCGATAAACAGGTCAGACGGCTCTATCAATTTTCTTCCAAAGTGTTGAGCTTCCTTCCATGCCAGTCGCAAAATATTCTTAGTAGCAGAAGTAACACTTATTCCCACCCCCAGATATTCAACTGAAGAATCAAGGTACTGATTCATATGCTTTAAGACTACCTGAGGATTAAGATCCAGATCAAACATTACTTCCCTAAAGAAGGTATCTTCCACTGTAGAAAAAGCGAGGAATATGTGCTCTACACCCAGATGGCTATGCCGTCTCTTTTTTGACTCTTCTACGGATACAGTTAATATTTTACCTACCTTCTCAGATAAATAATCCTTATAGTTACCCAAATCAATCATCTAAAAAACACCCTTTCTACGTTTAACATTCAACCACTTAACTACTGACTCCTAAGCCTCGCAATTCTCTCAGCTGTTGGTGGATGAGTGCTGAACAAACTCATTAAAGATTTTCCTGATAAAGGATTAACAATAAAAAGATGTGCGGTAGCAGGATTTGTTTTTATAGGTATCTTTTTGGAAGCATAATCAAGCTTTTCCAACGCTGAAGCCAACCCCAGAGGGTTTCCTGCAATCCGTGCTCCAGTCGAATCAGCCAAATATTCCCTTGATCGAGAAATTGCCAACTGGATGATTAGTGCTGCCAAAGGAGCTAGAAAAGCCAGTACTACAAACCCTAAAATTCCTCCGTCATCATCATCGCTTCCACCAAAACCTCCAAAAAGAGCAGCCCATCTTGCCATACTGGCAATCATCATGATAACACCTGCCAGTGTTGCAGCAATAGAGCTGATCAAGATATCCCGATCTTTTATGTGAGCTATTTCATGAGCCAGCACACCCTCTAACTCAGAGGAGTTAAGCAATCTCAAAATACCTTGAGTAACTGCTATCACAGCATGTTGGGAATTCCTGCCAGTAGCAAAAGCATTGGGTGCTTCTGATGGAATCAGGTATATTTTCGGCATAGGTAATGAAGCAGATTGGGATAATCTGCTAACCAGGGAATAAAGCTCCGGGGATTCTTGAGAAGAAAGTTGGCGTGACTTGTATAGTTTTAGAACAATCTTATCAGAAAACCAGTAACTCCCGAAGTTCATAAGTACAGCAAAAACAAAAGCGATAACCATTCCAGAACTTCCACCAAAATACCTGCCAATTAATACAATTAACCCTGTTAAGCTCCCCAGCAATAGTGTTGTCTTTAACTGATTCCCCATATGCTGTCACCCTTTTCTTAATCAACAAATTTAAACAGCAATTCTCAGTAGCTTTGAAGTCTTTCCTGCTTCACTATATAATCACCAAACATTTTTTTAAATCGAACAAAGAGGTTAAAAACTTGAGAATCTTTTCGGAAAACTTTCATCATTCAGCTAGTGGAAAGATGGCCACTTACAACTTTTTTGCTTCTTTCCATGTAAAATAGATGCGGTGGAAAACAGTGAGGTGGGTGAAGATAGCTAAAATCCATAATATTATAGGCATTATATTAAAGACACACTGGAAGATACCTCCTGCTGCCAGCAAAATGATGCGTTCCGCTCTTTCCATGACACCAACATCACAGTGATCAATAAAAACCTCTGCTCGCGCTCTGGTATAAGGTATTAAAATGGTACCAATCGAAACAACAGCGGTCAGTATAAGTAAGTGCATATTATGGTGATTAGCATAATAGATAATCAACCCGATTAAAAGGACTAAATCTGAATATCGATCGATAACTGAATCAAGAAAACCACCAAATTTAGTGACCCTGCCAAAGGTGCGGGCAACTGCACCATCCAGCATGTCAAAGAACCCTGCCGCCAGGATCAAAAGCCCTGCACACAACCATTTCCCATAAACAAAGGCGAAAGCAGCAAAAATATTAACAAGTAAACCCAATAAAGTAAAGTAGGTGGGATTTAAACTTTTGGCCCTAAAAATTAACTTGATGAGTTTAGAGATGGGAGAATCTAAGCGATGTCCAATATTAGAACTTATCATCAGGCTCCTCATCCCTGCAAGCTTTTCAGCTTCCCCACTGTTTGAAAAAAACTTTTTTAAACAGAAGCCTCTTATGCAATTTAGTGAGGATGGGATTTCATAGAAAAGGTAAGTGTTTAACCTTACTTACTTTATTTATTTATTCGCCGCAGAGTCTTTTGAAATCGCAGGGATGGTAATTTTTTTTGCGGTTGGGAATTACCAATCCTACTGGCAAAAACATTTTTTGCTTCTACCTTGGATATATTATCCTCAGCGTTCTCTGCCTGCCCCGTTAAATGCTTGTCCCGTGGAATGGATAACCTCTATTCCACTGGGGCGAAGCTGTTTATCCGGGGCGTTCTCTGTGGTAAATAGTTACAACAAAAGTTTACTTGCTGGCATCGTCAAATTCAGCATCCACAACATCTTCATCTTTACCAGCTTGATCACCATCACCTGGAGGAGGTTGCGCAGGTTCCTGCTGCTGAGCCTGTGCCTGTTCCTGCTGAGTCTGTGCCTGCTTATACATCGCCTCTGCAAGCTGGTGGGATGCCTTGGTAAGTATTTCCATCTTCTCCTTCATCATATTAACATCACCGCTTTCCACAGCCGCTTTTGTATCTTTAATCGCATCCTCTACCACTTTAACGTCGGCATCTGACAATTTATCACGATTTTCCTTTAAAGTTTTCTCTGTGTTGTAAATCAAGCTATCTGCCTGATTTCTAGCCTCCACTTCTTCCTTTTTCTTCTTATCCTCTTCGGCATGAAGCTCAGCATCTTTTACCATCTTTTCAATCTCATCTTCACTGAACCCACTGGAGGCAGTTATCGTAATTTTCTGCTCTTTCCCGGTACCCAAATCCTTTGCAGATACATTAACAATTCCATTGGCATCGATATCGAATGCTACTTCAACCTGTGGCACTCCTCGAGGAGCTGACGGAATGCCGACCAAATTAAATCTTCCTAATGTCCTATCATCCTTAGCCATTTCCCGTTCGCCTTGCAGAACATGGATTTCCACACTCGTTTGCCCATCGGCAGCAGTAGTAAAAATCTCACTTTTTTTCGTAGGAATGGTAGTATTTTTCTCAATCAGTTTAGTACGAACTCCTCCTAGCGTCTCAATACCCAGGGTCAAAGGTGTTACATCCAACAGTAATACGTCTGTCACCTCCCCTACTAATACACCTGCCTGAACGGCTGCTCCCATTGCCACCACCTCATCAGGATTAACTCCCCTATGAGGATCCTTCCCAAATAACTCCTTCGTCAACTCCTGCACTTTGGGAACACGGGTAGACCCCCCCACCAGAACCACCTCATTTATTTCAGACTTCTGCAGTTTAGAATCGTTTAAGGCAACTTCACATGGTTTGTGAGATTTCTCTATGATATCCTCTACCATTTGCTCAAACTTAGATCTGGTCAGTTTAATATTGAGGTGTTTAGGGCCAGCGGCATCAGCTGTAATAAAAGGAAGGTTGATTTCTGTTTCCAGAGTGCTGGATAATTCAATTTTAGCTTTCTCAGCAGCTTCTTTTAATCTCTGCAAAGCCATACTGTCTTTGCTGAGATCAATCCCCTGATCCTTCTTGAATTCAGCAACCAGCCAGTCAATTATCCTCTGATCCATATTATCACCGCCCAAATGGGTATCCCCATTGGTTGCCTTAACCTCCACTACGTTATCACCAACCTCTAAAATAGAAATGTCAAAGGTACCCCCTCCAAAATCATAAACAGCAATAAGTTCATCTTTCTTCTTATCCAGTCCATAAGCCAGCGCAGATGCAGTTGGTTCATTGATAATCCTTAAAACATTTAAACCTGCAATCTTCCCCGCATCTTTAGTTGCCTGCCTTTGACCATCATTAAAATATGCCGGTACCGTAACCACTGCATCTTTTACTTCCATACCCAGGTAAGTCTCTGCAGATTTTTTCAATTTTTGTAATATCTTAGCAGAGATCTCCGGTGGAGAGTATTGCTTACCCATGATATCAACACGAGCGTCCCCATTTGAAGCCTTTATCACTTTATAGGGCACCATCTTCATCTCTTCATTAACCTCGTCGTATTTCCTACCCATAAATCTCTTTATGGAAAATATCGTGTTCTCAGGATTAGTCACCGCCTGTCTTTTGGCTACCTGGCCTACCAGTATTTCTCCATCCTTGGTAAAAGCAACTACTGATGGAGTTAAGCGGCTCCCTTCCTCATTTATTATGACTTTAGGTTCTCCACCCTCCATTACAGCTACAACAGAGTTGGTGGTACCCAAATCTATACCTATCGCCTTCGCCATATTACTATTACCTCCCTATTTGTTGATTTACCTACCATTTCTCGTACCCCTTCGTTGAAAAGACGCGATATAAATAATTATGCTGGCTTAATCTACGCCTTTTGTTGGGGTAAATATAATCATTAAAATAAGATATGTCAATATAAGTTGTCAATATTTTTGAATAATACCTTATTGCATCTACCCTTCTTCTCCTTCCATCATACGAACTATCTCTTTTAAAAAGGGGGCTTTCTCTTTATGGCATACTAATATTTTGCCCTCTGCTTGAACAATTACTAAATCTTTGACTCCTAAAGTAGCAATCCGTTGATTCTGACCAAAAACAATACAGTTGTGGGTGTCTATCCCCACATGCTTTCCCACTATTACATTGTCAGATTCATCCAAACCATGGACTCTCTCCAAGGCAGTCCAGGTACCTAGATCATCCCAGCTAAAGTTAGCTGGAGCAACTACTACCTGCGTGGATTTCTCTAACACCCCGTAGTCAATAGATACTTTTTTAAATTTGGAAAATTCCCGTTCAATCACTACCTTTTCTTCACCGCTGCCTATACTCTGGTTAATATGCATCAGGCCGTTCCATAATTGAGGCATATACGAAGATAATGATTTTTGAATAGTTGTATTTCTCCATATAAACATCCCACTATTCCAGTAATACTGACCTGACTTCAGGAAATGGTTAGCAATAGACAAAGTCGGCTTCTCTACAAACCTTCCAACCCTGTAAAATAATTGATTGCCAATGTTCTCCAGCTTCTCACCTAATTCAATATAACCATAACCTGTTTCAGGACGAGTTGGTTTTATACCAATAGTGATGATATAATCATTTGATGTGAGGAGTTTTAGTGAATTAGTAATAGTCTTGCAAAAAGCCTCTCCTTCTTTAATCATATGATCAGCAGCAAGTACTACAACAGAAGCATCTTTATCTTTTTTCCCTATATACAGTGAAGCAAGTCCAATACAGGCAGCAGTATCTCTACCGAATGGTTCTAAAATAAAGTTTTCAATCGGTATTTCCGGCAATTGCTGCTGAGCTATGGGGAGATGGTCTCGAGAAAGGACAATAAAAATTCTCTCTTCAGGAATCAAAAGCTTAGTCCTCTCCACTGTCTCCTGGATCATAGTCTTCCCCTTAAGGCCTGGCTGAGCTCGGCCAAGCAGTGGAAGGAAAGGTTTCGGTAATTTTTTGCTACTGAGAGGCCAGAATCTCTCTCCCCTCCCCCCTGCCATTATCATCGCGTAGAACTTTTCTGTCATGCTTATCTCCAGAAGTTTAAAAATAGAATTGTCAGAACTTTATGAGAATTAAATGAATGAAAAATTGAAGGAGGGAAAATGCACGTAAAGGTTTCACTCTCTTACCCAAGCGAGGTTTTCAAAAGAAGCATATTTATCTACAAATGCCAGTTTAACGTCACCCACAGGACCATTTCTCTGTTTGCCAATGATGATTTCGGCAATTCCTTTATTTGGGTTATCATCTGATCTATCATACACCTCTTCTCTATAAATAAAAATAATCAGATCTGCATCCTGCTCAATGGCTCCTGAATCCCTTAGGTCGGCTAGCTGAGGTCTTTTATTCTGGCGTTCTTCCACTCTTCGGTTCAACTGAGATAAAGCTATTACGGGTATATTCAACTCTTTAGCCAGGGACTTAAGAGACCTGGAAATTTCAGAGATTTCCTGTACCCTTGAATCCATGTTTTGACTGTATGCTCCTCTACCCCGCATAAGCTGCAAATAATCAACAACTACTAGACCTAATTCATGCTCTGCCATAAGTCGCCTGGCTTTAGCCCTCATCTCCAGAACAGAGATGGCAGGAGTATCATCAATAAAAATAAGTGCCTCAGAGAGAGTACCAGCAGCTCTTGTCAATTTTGGCCAATCTGCTTCCCCCAAAAATCCCCCTCTTAATCTGTGGGCATCAACTTTAGCTTCAGAACAAAGCATCCTTAAAACCAATTGCTCTTTGGACATTTCTAATGAAAATACGGCAACAGGCATTTTCCGTTCAATCGCAACATACTGGGCAATGTTGAGAGAAAAAGCAGTCTTACCCATACTGGGTCGTCCTGCAATAATAATAAGGTCAGACGGTTGAAACCCGGAGGTAAGCTTATCGATTTCATCAAAACCGGCAGGGACACCCGTGATCATTTCTTTGCTTTCGTAAAGTTTCTCAATGGTCTTAAAACTCTCTTTTAAAAGACTCTTTACGTCATAAAAGGATGGTTTGATCTGGCTTTCGGTAATTTGAAAGATGTTTTTCTCAGCCTGATCTAATATGTCTGATACATCCCCTTCATCCTCATACCCTCGAGTAACAATCTCAGTTGCTGTATTGATTAATCTCCTTAAAATTGCTTTTTCTTTTACAATCTTAGCATAATAGCCAATGTTAGCAGCAGTAGGTATACTATCAACCAAAGATGCAAGATATGCACCACCCCCCGCATCATCTAGTTTACTCTTGCTTTTCAAGACATTCGTAAGTGTAATAAGGTCTATGGGCTCATTTTTTTCGAAGAGTTCAATCATGGAATTAAAGATTTTTCGGTGGGATTCACGGTAAAAATCATCAGCAATCAGCGTCTCCAAAACCTTGTTGATCGCCTCATTCTCAAGCAATATACCACCCAGCACAGATTGCTCAGCTTCAATGTTTTGAGGAGGAATTTTGTGGTTGGAGATTCCCATAGATAATCTATAACCGTAAAGAGCTGATAAGATTAAACAGCATTAATTTAGCTAAGATTTTTTAACCCGATAAAAAGATTCTAGTATTCTTTTAAACAGCAGATAAAATAGGAGGAATATAAAAAGAGTTTAGCCCATCTTTTGCAGTAGATATCGTAGCGAGGCGCAGAAAACCGTGGCGAAACGTGCAGTTGGAGCGATTTTAC
>CBDTTR010000033.1:0-12518 GCA_965363405.1 uncultured bacterium
TATGCGCAGCGATTTAATGAAAAAAGGTTTAGAGAAAGCACCTCACCGCTCTCTTTTTAAGGCTATGGGATATACCGATGAAGAGATAGCACAGCCTATTATTGGAGTGGCTAATCCCGCTAATGAGATCATTCCAGGGCACATTCATTTAAACGAAATCGCAAAAGCAGTAAAGGCAGGCATTCGCTATGCAGGCGGAACGCCCGTAATGTTCGGAACAATTGGTGTTTGTGATGGCATAGCTATGCACCATACAGGCATGAAATACTCTCTCGCCAGCAGAGAACTTATTGCCGATTCTATCGAGGTGATGGCTATGGCCCACCCATTTGATGGATTGGTTTTAGTAACCAACTGTGACAAAATAACTCCAGGGATGCTCATGGCTGCTCTGCGCATAAATATCCCTGCTATTCTCATAAGTGGAGGGCCTATGCTTGCCGGACGCAAAAATGGTAAAAAAACTGACGTCATCACTGTCTTCGAGGCAGTAGGTAAGGTAAGAGCTGGGAAGATGAATGAAGAAGAACTCAAAGATCTTGAGGATGTTGCCTGCCCCGGATGTGGAAGCTGTGCCGGCATGTTCACTGCTAACACCATGAACTGCTTAACTGAAGCTCTGGGCATGGGGCTGCCTGGCAATGGCACCATACCTGCTGTTGATGCAAGAAGGATAAGACTCGCTAAAATGGCAGGAATGAAGGTTATGGAACTGGTGAAGAAAGATATCAAACCAAGGGACATAGCCAGCCTGAATGCTTTCCGAAATGCAATTGCTGTAGATATGGCTCTTGGTGGTTCAACCAATACAGTACTCCATCTTCCCGCGATTGCTAAAGAGGCAACCATAGAACTCAACATCGATCTCTTTAGTGAGTTGAGTAAAAAAACTCCCAACATCTGCAGTATAAGTCCTGCAGGAACAGACCATCTGGAAGATCTGGATGCTGCAGGCGGAGTACCTGCTGTAATGTCAGAACTGTCAGAACAAAATCTCATTCACAAAGATGCCTTAACCGTAACTGGTAAAACAGTAGGCGAAAATCTCTCTGGAGTGAGTGTATCTAACCCGGAAGTTATAAGGCCTCTTACAAAAGCCTACCATAAAGAAGGCGGGATTGCTATTCTAAGAGGAAACCTGGCACCAGATGGAGCAGTAGTAAAGCAAGCAGCAGTTGATGAGAGAATGTTAACGAATAGAGGAACTGCCAGGGTTTTCAATTCTGAAGAAGAAGCAGTGGAATCAATTATGGATAAAAAGATTAAACCGGGTGATATTGTAGTTATCAGATACGAAGGGCCAAAAGGGGGACCGGGTATGAGAGAAATGCTCACTGCTACTGCTATCATTGCTGGTATGGGATTTGACAAAGATGTTGCTTTGCTTACGGATGGTAGATTCAGCGGGGGGACTCGAGGTGCAGCTATCGGCCACATTTCGCCAGAAGCTATGGAAGGCGGACTTATTGCCCTGGTGCAAGATGGAGACATGATTGAAATTGACATCCCGGGTAAAAAACTAACGTTAAAGGTATCTGATAAAGAATTGGAAGAAAGGAAGAAGAAATGGCAGCCTCCCGAACCTAAAATTAAAGAAGGTTATGTCTATAGATACTCTCAAATGGTTACCTCTGCCAGCACAGGAGCAGTATTGAGTCTGAGAAATTCTACAACCGATTGAAGCTATAAGTGTTTTTGACAGCTATTGAACTTGCCTCACACATGGAATAATGGAATGTTGGAGTAGTGGAATGTTGGGCTTTGGGAACATGAGATGTTGTTGTTGTGTTGAAGAAATCCTAATCCAATCTGAAGAAAGATAAAATAAGATTCTTAAAACTAAAACCATTTTTTCAATTGCCTATGCGAAGCTTAAGCTTAGCTCAACTTCTCCAATTTTTCAACAATCTTATCCAGCAAAGATCCTTCACCTTTGAGAAACTTCATCGGGATCAACAAACATTCTTTAA
Source organism: uncultured bacterium (assembly GCA_965363405.1). Lineage (GTDB taxonomy): Bacteria > Desulfobacterota > WTBG01 > WTBG01 > WTBG01 > WTBG01. Next base: position 1,971 of record CBDTTR010000033.1, read on the forward strand.
GGTCTCTGCACGCCACTCCAACAGGATCAAACCCCTGAATCTTGCCTAAAACTTCCTTGTCAAGGAAGTTTACCCAATCCAACAAACCCACCACTCCATTTTTCCAGCATTCCCTGGCTGAGCTCGGCCAAGCCACTACTTCAATCGATCAAGTGAAGATTAAACAAAGTTCGTGTACTTCCTTTTATACCATCACACATTTGGAAACACTTACATACCCAGTTTCTCTTTAAAATACATGATCGTTTTTCCCAAACCCTCTTCAAGTGAAACCCTGGGCTCCCAACCCAACACCCGTTTAATCTTAGTAATATCCGGCTGTCTCACCTTGGGATCATCCTGGGGAAGAGCTCTGTAGACGATTTTACTTTTACTCCCTGTTATTCTAATTATCTCCCGGGCAAATTCCAAAACACTCATCTCTTTGGGATTTCCAATATTCACCGGGTTAACCTCTTCCGACATAAGGAGCTGATATATCCCCTCAATCAGGTCTAAAACGTAACAGAAACTACGCGTCTGATTACCCTCACCGAAGACCGTTAAATCTTCCCCTTTAAGTGCCTGACAAACAAAGGCAGGAACTACCCTTCCGTCCTTCATTCTCATACGGGGGCCATAAGTATTAAAGATACGCGCAATTCTGGTATCAATGCCATGGTAACGGTGGTAAGCCATAGTAATAGCCTCTGCAAATCTTTTTGCCTCGTCATAGACACCTCTGGGTCCTATAGGACTCACGTTACCGTAATAGTCCTCGGGCTGGGGGTGAACGAGAGGATCACCATAGACCTCCGAAGTGGACGCTAAAAGAAAACGTGCCTTCTTCTCCTTTGTCAGACCCAAAGCTTTATGGGTGCCAAGAGAACCAACTTTTAGCGTTTGAATTGGCATTTCCATATAATCAACTGGGCTTGCAGGTGAAGCAAAGTGGACAATATTTTCAAGAGTACCTTTCACATGGATGTATTCAGTAACGTTGTACTTAACAAAACAGAAGCTATCATTACCCATAAGATGACTGACATTATCAATATTTCCTGTCGATAGGTTATCCATGCAAATCACTTCATGCCCTTCTCCGATTAATTTGTCACAAAGATGGCTTCCTAAAAAACCTGCTCCTCCAGTAACTAATGTTCTCATACATCCCTCCCTTACTAGAATAGTAACGTGGCTTAAGTTAAACTTGAACAATTGGAATGGTAGAATGACAGGTTTGATACAAGTTGCGGGTTACGCATTTCGTGCTACGGGGTCAACAATATATTTTCTTCTCAACCCGCGACTCGTAACCCGTAACTGATTTTATGTTCTCTTTATATCAGTACTCCAACATTCCATGTAGTCAAAAAAAATCCATTGCAGTCAAAAGGCTAACAGTCTAAATAAGTTGTAGAATTTCTGAGACATCCCACCTAACATCCTATTCCATAATATTCAAATCCCATCTCTTTCAACTTGTGGGGCGCATAAATATTCCTCCCATCAAATATGATGGGAGATTTCATCAGCTTCAGCATTTTTTCAAAGTTCGGTCTTCGGAATTCATTCCATTCTGTGATTACCAGCAGGGCATCTGCATCCTTAAGGATGGCATAGTTATCCTTGCCGTAACTTATTTTATTGCCAAATTCTTTTCTGGCATTATGCACGGATACGGGATCATAGACTTTTATCTTTGCCCCCTGTTTAAGGAGACTATTAATGATAACAACTGACGGTGCCTCCCTCATGTCATCGGTGTTGGGTTTGAAAGAGAGTCCCCAAACAGCGATGGTTTTGTTTTTCAGATTTCTTTTGAAACGTCTGATAACCTTCCCTGCCAGCAGTTCCCTCTGTTTCTGGTTGACATCTTCAACTGCTGTGAGGATCCTTAAAACGTGATCGTGCTCCTTAGCAGTTTCGATCATGGCTTGCACATCTTTAGGAAAACAGGACCCTCCATATCCCACCCCAGGGAAGAGAAAGGATGAGCCAATTCTGGGGTCGCTCCCGACACCTGCTCTTACCGCATTGATATCCGCTCCCACAGCTTCACACAGATTAGCAAGCTCATTCATAAAGGAAATACGGGTAGCAAGCATTGCATTAGAGGCATACTTGGTTATCTCTGAACTTCTAATACCCATAGTGAGAATGGGATTTCCTGTTCTTACAAAAGTAGCATACAGCTCTTTCATCAGCTCCTCAACCATAGAGTCCTCTACACCCAAAACGATCCTGTCAGGCTTCATGAAATCCTCTATGGCAGCGCCCTCTTTTAGAAACTCAGGGTTGGAAGCAATTCCGAATGGGTGATTGGTTTCTTGAGCTATAATCTTCTTTACTTTTTCAGAAGTTCCTACAGGAACGGTACTCTTTGTCACCACAATTTTATACCCATTAATCTCCCTGCCTATTCCCCCAGCTGCCTCAAAGACATGGTCGAGATTTGATGAACCATCCTGTTTAGGAGGGGTACCAACAGCAATAAAAATGATCAGGGAATTTTTTACACCTTTAGCCAAATCGGTTGTAAAGGTAAGGCGCTTTTCCTTCACATTCCTTTTAATCAAGGTTTCAAGCCCTGGTTCATAGATTGGAACCTCCCCTCTTTTCAATAAAGAAATCTTTTTTGCATCAATGTCAACGCATATTACTTCGTTTCCACTTTCCGCCAGGCACGCACCCGTCACCAACCCTACATATCCAGCACCTATCATACAAATATTCACCTTAAAACCTCCTTAGTTATATACTCCGTTATGGCTTCCTCCCAGGACCTCATTTCCATTCCTGTAACGTCGTTAAATTTCTTGCAATCAAGCACGGAAAAGTCTGGCCTTTTTGCAAAACGATTCAGTTGGTCGCTTGAGATAGGAACAGCCCTGCTCGTGCTTCCTGCAAACTCCAAAATCTTACAAGCGAACTGATACCAGGTACAATAACCATTGTTTACCACATGAAAGATCCCTTTAGGAGACACCTTAATAAGAACACCCATAGCCTTGCTGAGATCAACAGCATAGGTAGGTGAAACCCACTGGTCATTAACCACCGTTAGTTCGTCCTTCTCCTGAGCCGCTTTTATAATCGTGTTGACAAAGTTGGTTCCACCTTTACCGTAAAGCCCCGCAATGCGTATTATGATGAAGTCGTCTAAAATATCATGAATGTAGGATTCCCCCTTAAGCTTAGATTGGCCATAAACGGAAATGGGCACAGGAGTATCTTCTTCCACGTATGGTTTCTGCTTTTTTCCATCAAAGACATAATCTGTACTCACATGAAATAACTTGGCTTGTACTTCTTTGCATGCCAGAGCAAGATTTTTAACCCCTTCAGCATTGACTCCGAACGCCAGCTCAATCTCTTTTTCACATCGGTCTACCTGAGTATAGGCAGCCACATTAACGACCCATTGAGGCCTTATATCTAAAAGAGCTTCTAACGTTTCTTTCTGGTCGGTGATATCAAAATCTTCTATGTCGGTCCCAATCACTTGCTGGGTATTCCTCAGGCTCTGCATGAGATCAGAGCCCAACATACCCTTCGCACCAACAATGAGAACCCTCAACGAACTTCCTCCTAACGAAGAAAATCTGCAACTATTCACCGCAGAGAACGCGGAGAAATAAATTGTTCCTATTCCCCCTTTAGTAAACTAGACTTTACCCATAAGTCAGCTTGCTGGACACAAGGGATTTGAAACAGACATTAGAGAAGCAAGTAACGAAAAAATTTAAACTTGCGAATCTGTTTTGAAGTGCAGAATATCGAACAAGGTATTATGAATGCAGAAGTAACTGATACAGAATAAACCTTTGTAATTCGAAATTCCCTGTTCGACATTCGATATTCAGATTTTTCAACCGGACATTATCTATTCCCATACATCTTCTGGTAATAATGGCGATACTCACCACTTTTTATCTTTTTCCACCAGGATGTGTTTTCACGATACCAGGCAATGGTTTGCCTGACCCCCTCCTCAAAGGAATGGCTGGGACACCAATCCAGCTCCTGTCTGATCTTACCAGCATCAAGGGCATAGCGTTGGTCATGTCCTAGTCTATCTTTGACAAATTTTATCAGTGATTCAGGCTTATTAAGTTCCTTAAGGATAGCTTGTGAAACCTCCAGGTTAGTCTTTTCACAATTCGCTCCAATATTATACACTTCACCTTCCTTCCCCTGGTGAAGAACGAGATCAATGGCAGAGCAATGGTCTTCAACATGCAACCAGTCACGCACATTGAGCCCTTTACCGTAAAGAGGAAGCATTTCATCGGCTATTGCGTTGGTAATAAAAAGAGGGATGAATTTTTCGGGAAACTGATAGGCACCGTAGTTGTTAGACGACCGGGTGATAACCACAGGCAGTTTAAACGTTTCATGGTATGACCTGACCAAAAGGTCTGCCCCAGCCTTGCTGGCCGAATAAGGACTGTTGGGATGTAAAGGAGAGCTTTCTGTGAAAAATCCCTCAGGACCCAAGGAACCATAAACCTCATCAGTAGAAATCTGGACGAATCTACCAACCTTGTGTTTCTTCGAAGCTTCAAGCAGAACCTGGGTGCCCAGGACATTCGTCCTGATAAAGCTGGAGGCATCATAAATGCTACGATCAACATGAGACTCTGCAGCAAAGTTGACCAGTACATCAACCCCTTCTTTGAGTTCCTCACCTACCAATGAGGCATCTGTTATGTCTCCTTTGACAAATTTATAAAAGCTCTGGTTGGAAATATCCTCCAGATTTTCCAAATTCCCCGCATAGGTAAGATTATCCAGGTTTACCACCTGATAATCCGGGTACTTACTGTGTATATAGCGAATAAAGTTAGAGCCAATGAAACCGGCTCCACCGGTAACAAGAATTTTCATAAATACAACCTCTCTTGAATATTTCTAAATTGCAGGGAATGTCATTATACGTCTGAAACTGCCTGTTTTTAAATTATAAGTGCGACTTTAGTCAAGTCAAATTCTGAAAGTTATATGATTCTCATAATGCGTTTTAGAATCTCCTGCTTTCCCATTCCTGTCACAGCTGAGAAACAGATAATTTCCTCATCTTTTAACAGGAGAAAACCTTTGATGATCTTTTTCTGGGCGCTGCATTTATTTTTGGAGATTTTATCAGATTTAGTCAACACAATGAGGAAAGGAATACCAAACGTTTCAAGCCATCTGATAAGAGAAGCATCATCCGAACTTGGTTCCCTCCGGGCGTCTAAAAGAATAATGACCATTTTTAAAGTCTTTCGGTATTTCAAATAGTTTTCTACCATAGGCTTCCACTGCGCTCTCACCTTAACTGGAACTTTTGCAAATCCATATCCAGGGAAATCAACAAAGTTAATCTGGCTATTAATACGAAAAAAGTTGAGCATCTGAGTTCTGCCAGGACTGGAGCTGGTTTTAACAAGATTCTTCCTGTTCAGCAAAGTATTGATGAGAGTAGATTTGCCCACATTCGACTTTCCCGCAAAGGCAACTTCTGGAAGAGATTCCCCAGGATAATCTGACTGCTTTAAAGCACTTTTGATAAATTCAGCCGAAGTTATTTTCATGATTTAAAAGTTAATGTTCTCGAAAAAAGTTCAATCTGCACCTTGTTTGTCATTCCTGCGAAAGCAGGAATTCAGTGATTCCAGGTTATTGTGGACTCCCGCTGGAGTTTATCCCGTACTTGATACGGGGCGGGAGTGACGCGATTTTTGACTTTTTGCGAAGCCTTCAAAGATTGAGTTCTTTTCTTACTAACTCTTTATAGGAACGTATAAGTTCCTGTGTAACAGGACCAGGTGTGCCTTTCCCAACAGGATGTCCATCTACCTCTACCAGTGGCATTATCTCCACCAGGGAATTGGTTAGAAAAGCCTCATCCGCTTCCAGCAATTTATTAAGAGTTATCTTTCCTTCCTCTGCCTGCATTTGTTTAGCCTCTGCTATTTCAAGAACAGCTTGACGTGTTATCCCCGGTAACAAACCCATCTCTTTTGCAGGGGTAGATAAGGAACCATCTTTCACCATAAATATATTGCTTACGGTTCCCTCTGTAATAAATCCTTCTGTATTAATTATAATTCCCTCGTTAAAACCCGCCTCCTTTGCCTCCATTTTGGCAATGATATGATCAAGGAAGTTTAAAGTCTTCATATTAGCAGAGGGAGAATCAGGGCTTGTTTTTACACGAACCACTTTAACCCTGTATCCCTTTTGATAAAGAGCAGGTGAGTAAGACACATATTCTCTGGTGATAACGATAAGATTAGGGGTTTTACAGGTTGCGGGATCAGGTACAGTAGCACCCTCTCCCCGGGTAACATTCAAACGAACATAGGCATCTTCTAATCGATTGGCTTCTATTGTTTTATAAATGGCTTCTTTTACAGAACTAAAAGTAAATGGGATGGGGAACTTTAAGTACTCCAGAGAAAAAAATAATCTCTGCAGATGGTGCTCTATTCTAAAAACACGTTTTTTGTAAGCCCGCATGGTTTCAAAGAGACCATTCCCATAGAGAAATCCATGATCAAAGACAGAGATCCTAGCTTCTTCCTTTGGAATCAATTCACCATTGATGTAAACCAGGCCACGCATGCCAATTACCTCTCTTTTTTCATAAGGTGCCTTTGCACTAATTGCTCTTTGGATGAATAAGATGCTGGATACTTAATATGCATATACAGTTTGTGTTTTATCCGCCATCCAGTAAGCATGATCGTTTCAATTTTCTCCTAAATAAGATATACTATAGGGGTAATGCTTAGAAATCAACATAAAAACACAGCCATATCTCAGAACGCAACCATTTTCAATGCCAGGTTATTTCCCGTTGACATATGTGAGTAATTTTAATAAGATGGTTTCTCTTTACAAAATCACTTTACATCCAAAAAATCATTAGCCGGAGATTTTTTGATTGAACACAGTTCACATAAGGGTTTTTATCTCTTAGTCTTTACTGATTTAGATGGAACTCTTCTAGAGCATGAGACTTATTCCTTCGAAGCTGCCATTCCTGCTATTCATGCATTAAAAGAAAAAAATATTCCCCTTATTTTTTGCACCAGCAAGACCAGAGCTGAAATAGAAGAGATTCAATTTCAACTAAAAAATATTCACCCCTTCATTTCGGAAAATGGCGGTGCAATCTTTATCCCTAAAGGCTATTTTTCACATACGTTTCACATTACCAGAGAAGATGCTAGCCATCTCATAATTGAACTTGGGACTCCCTACACTAAATTAAGAGTGGTTTTTAATCAGATGCGTACCCACTTGCCAGGTAAGCTTAGGGGGTTTGGTGATCTTACTCTGAAGGAGGTGGCTGATCTCTGTGGCTTTTCCCCATCCCTTGCAACACTGGCAAAAAGGAGAGAATATGACGAGCCCTTTATGCTGGAGGATGAGACTGCCGAAGGTCTGCTTCAAGAAATGGCCAGCAGTTCAAATCTTAAGATTAACAGGGGTGGGCGTTTTTACCACCTCACCGGCCCCAATGATAAAGGAAGAGCCGTGCTAATACTCAAAGATATCTATAAACAGCAATCGGCACGTATAAAGACAGTTGCATTAGGAGATAGTCTCAATGATCTGCCGATGCTTGAGGTTGTAGATTACCCCATCCTGATTAAAAAACCTGATGGGAGCTACGATCCTTCTATTAAGCTCGACAACCTGATCCTGGCTCCCGAAAGCGGCCCAAAAGGATGGTGTGAAGCTATGCTAAATCTATTAAAAACTATTACTTAATTGTCATCTTATCAAGTTTTGTGTCATTGCGAGGAGCGTCAGCGACAAAGCAATCCCATGAGATTGCTTCGCTATCGCTCGCAATGACAGACTATTGAATATCAACTTTTTAAGTCGTTCACTATACATTGAGGCATGTGTAATACCCACACTACAAACTTAAGGAGGTCTTTATGGCTGATATTTATCAAACCGGTGTAGTCGCTACGTTTCACCGTTTCGGTGATACTAACCTCAAAAGAATGGAAAGTGAATTAACTGAGTTTAATCGTCATCGACCTATTGCCTTGGTACTTCCAGCAACCTATGCAGAGTTAGAAGCACCTGCCCTAAAACATATTGTGGGGGAAATCAAGCAGGTATCTTACATCAATGAGATTGTGGTAACCATGGGGAGGACAAACCAGGAACAATTTAACAAGGCAAAAGAGTTTTTCTCCAACCTGCCTCAGAGAACTCGTGTCATTTGGAATACAGGTCCTGGCATAGGAAAACTTCACAAACTCTTAGAGGGGAATGGCCTTTTTATAGGTGCAGACGGTAAAGGCCGTTCTGCATGGACAGCCTACGGATATATTTTATCTCGAGAGCAAAGCAAAGTCATTGCCTTGCACGATTGCGATATAGTTAATTACTCTCGAGAACTCCTGGGAAGATTGTGTTACCCCATTTCATCACCGCATACAGATTATGACTTTTGCAAAGGTTACTATGCCCGAGTAACGGATCGAATGCACGGGCGAGTTACCCGTCTTTTCGTAACTCCTATTATCAGAAGCCTGGGAAAACTTCTGGGTCCTCTACCTCTACTTGTTTACCTGGACAGTTTTCGTTATCCTCTGGCCGGAGAATTCTCCATGATAACCGACCTTGCCCGAATCAATCGAATACCTGGTGACTGGGGATTGGAGGTTGAAACCCTGGCTGAAGTTTACAGGAACTGTGCTCTTAAAAGAATCTGCCAGGTAGAACTCTGCGAAACTTATGAGCATAAGCACCAGCCACTTTCAGCAGACAATCCTAAAACGGGCTTGATGAAGATGTCCATCGATATTGCTAAAGCTATCTTCAGAAATCTCGCAATAGAGGGGAGTGTTTTGAGCAAGAGCTTCTTTAATTCCCTGATGGTAGTCTACCTTCGCACCGCCCAGGATACGATAAAACGATACAATGATGACGCAGCCATTAATGGACTCTTCTTTGATCGCCATCAGGAAACAATTGCAGTTGAGGCGTTTACCAGAGCCATCCAGATTGCCGGGGAAGAATTTCGGGAAGATCCCCTTTACTCTCCCCTCATTCCCAACTGGAACCGGGTTACCTCAGCTATCCCTGATTTCCTGGAACAATTGCAGGAAGTGGTAGAGGAAGAAAATAAAAAAGCTTAAGCTCTTGCCTGGGAGGGTTGTATAACGATGTCCCTTCCTTGATGAATTGCTTCTATGAGAGCCTTCCCTTTATGGAGTGTCTCTTCGTATTCTAGTTCCGGGTCGGAATCCGCTACAATCCCTCCCCCCACTTGAAAATGAACAGTTTTATCACAATAAAGCATGGTTCGAATGACGATATTCAGGTCCGTTTGTTGATTAAAACCTAAATACCCGATAGAACCTGTATAGATCTTTCTCTGAGTCGGTTCCAGCTCATCGATAATCTCCATAGATCTGATTTTGGGTGCTCCTGTGATCGATCCACCAGGAAAACAGGCTTTAATACAATCCATATGGTCTTTATCCTCTTTTAACTCACCGGTGATAGTAGAGACGAGGTGAAACACCGTAGCATAGGTTTCAAGTGTTATTATCTCTGGTACTCCAACCGTTCCGTACTTGCAAACCCTGCCCAAATCATTTCTCTCTAAATCTACAATCATGATGAGTTCTGCTCTATCCTTTATGCTTTGAAGGAGTTCACGCTTAAGCCTTTCATCCTCGACTTTACTTTTTCCCCTTGGACGTGTTCCCTTAATAGGCCGGGTTTCAACGGATCTGCCTGATATCCTTAAGAACCTTTCAGGTGAGGAACTAATAATAGTTGACTCACCACATTTAAGATAAGCGGCAAAAGGAGCAGGATTTAAGTTGCGCAACGTTTTGTAAAGTTCAAAAGGAGGTGTAGAAACGTTGGCAGTAAATCGCTGGGAAATATTTACCTGGTATATGTCACCTGCCGTGATATACTCCTTTGCCTTAAGGACAGCCTGGATATAGTTCTCTCGTGTAAAGTTGCAATTTAATTCCAGCAAATCCTGCTTAGTGGAGGTAAGGTGAGGGGCTGCAGTCTGTTTTTTTAAGGTGTTCAGTTTTTGGCAAAACTCTTCTAAACGTGTTTTTGCCCTTGTCCGTTTCAGATGCTCACGTTCTTCAGGCAAACCGGTTGAAGAAATCCACACTTTATTTTTAAAATGGTCAAAGATAATAACCGTGTCATAGAAGGCAAGAAAGCAGAGGGGAATGTTAATGTCATCCTTACTTCTCGATGGAAGTTTCTCAACAAAATGTTTAAGATCATAGGCAAAGTACCCAACTGCGCCTCCCATAAAAGGTGGACAATCAGGGGGGGTAATTAAACGGTATTTGGAAAGTAAGGTCTTTAAAATATCAAAGGGGTTACCCTTTAACAATTCGATACTATTTCCCCGCCGAATCTCATTTCTCTCTCCATAACTCTTAAAAGTAAGAAAGGGGTCGCTGCCAAGAAAGGAGTAACGTCCCAATCGGTTGCAATCAATCCCGCTATCTAAGAAGAAGCAAAATGGGTCATTCTGGAGAAGTTCACACACTTCCACAGGTTTGAGAGTTG
>CBDTTR010000034.1:0-12242 GCA_965363405.1 uncultured bacterium
TTAAATAAGGGTGTTTGACGTTTATTGGAGAGCCAGTATGGATATGAATCAAGGATCTGAAAAAGCAACCCGATTGATGTGCGATAAGGGGAACAAACAATTTGACGTAGAAACATTTTTAAGTTATGTTTTCAGAGTAGATGAACGCAAAACACTTTTTAGGGGTATTTATGGAAAGAACAAACTCACTTTTTCTCGCTTTTTCAGATTTTGAGAAGGTGAGATTTTTTGTTTTGTATTTAAAAAGGAGGTGGTTATGAGTTGTAAAAAGAGGAATTATTGTTTGGTTTTTTTGCTGGCTATGGTGTTTGTCTTGGCACCAACATCGTGCTCTATGGTGGGTGAAAATATCGGCGTAATATTTGTCATCCACGGTGGCATGGAAATCAATAAGCCTCAGTATATGTGGGATGCCGCTGTGCTCCAATTTTCTTTTGACTATAACCATCCTGTTTATAATATGGTCATCTGGAATTCCGAAAATTGGCAGATGGTTTTGGACACCAACGTTTCAGATTTCACTCTCAAATATCTAAGAATGTTTGAATTTGAATATGAGCGAATCGGGGGGACAGATCCCTTTAATCGTTTATCTGAACAGCAGCTGGCAGATATGAAGGCTGAACTGGACACAAATCCTTATGGTCTAAACTTCGAGGTGGACTGGGCGGGTTACCAGTGCGCAGACTACCCGGATCATTATCCGTATCCCCGCTTTATCTATCATGGCCCTGATGGACCTGACGTAGGAGATGATGTTACTTACTGCGGCGAGAACGAACCGGGTGGACCATGGCTTGACTGCGATCCTGAGCGGTACAATGTGGATGGGCCCGTGGAGAGGTTGCTTAATAAAGGGGTTTCCCGTATCATTGTCGTGGATTGGATGATGGGAGGACCTCGCTACTCAAAAAGCTACGATGTCGTGCAGATAATTAAACTTGCCATTGATGATTGGAATGAGGAAAACGAAGACAACATTGCTTACCCCGTCTGGATCAATGATTACAGCAACCTGATGGAGAGATCCTACCCAACGGAACCTGAAGGGTGGACGGCTACCCTGGGTGAGCCCACAGAGGACAGCCATGTCCTTTTAAACGGAAGTTCCAACCCCATTGCATCTGATCCCATGGTGGCCACCCTGTATATGGAGACTATCGAGGCCGAGATGTCTGCTACCGTCTCGGACGCCGATACAGGGGTCATTATTCTAAACCATTCCCTGCATCAGGAACACAATCAGTTCTTCGATCCCAAGATGAACGATACGCTCATTATAAATAAAAGCATCAAATCCCAGCTTTTAGAAAAACATCCTGAGATGGACCCGGACAACATCATTGGAGCCTGGTTGGGTAAAAAGGAAGTAAATCCTGAAAATGGACTATTGGAGCATACCCGGGAAATGCGCGGAGAAGTGTATGGAAAGGCATGGCTTTATGAGACGGACAAGCAATTGCCTGGTGAGGAGTGGGGCTACCGAAGCTGGGATGCTCTGGAGTACTTAAAGGATCGTGGAGTTCAGCACATTGTTATCTGCGTTGTACATTTGGCCACTGCTTCCGTCCTGGACATGGTTGAGGTTCACAACCAGATTGGCAGGGAGATCGGGATTAAGACTTGGGCCAAATGGGGGACATGGGATTATACAAAATACCCAGTAGTAGGCCATCCCTTTGCGGATTACTGGGGAATGTGGGTGTACACAGACTGTGGTGAGTGGGATCTTAATTATGATGCTGGAACATCAGAATTTACTGGGGGAGCTACCCTTACCGGCCAAACCTCAGGGGCGACAGGAGTGATAAAATGGTTGAGCGGGGATGCATCATCCGGCACCCTTACTTTAATGGAGGTCTCTGGTGCTTTTCAAGATGATGAGGTAATAGAAGATGGTAAGGGTGGTCGTGCACTTGCTGATGGATCAGAAATCGTAACGTCAAAACCGGAATGCTGTTTTGAGATGGGGGGATGTGGAGATCCTCTAAGACTGTACCCTCCACCACGGCAGACTCCGCTTAACCAGGCAAGAAGTGACCTGGATCCGTCTCTTGCCTATGATATGAGTGATTATGGTCATTTTGGGTATGATCCTGCTATAGGGACTACTGACCAAAACGGTCCGGTGCAGGATCAGTACACTGGAACATGGGTAATGTATACTCCCCCCAATGACGACCCACGTGTAGGGAAAATGCTGGCAGAGCATGTGCTCAACGCAGCTATGAATCCGATGGTGTATATAACCAATGGAGAGCTGGAAGAGATCAAGGTGGGAGATGGTGTAACCTTCGAGGCACATGTCACGGGTGGTGGTGTTCCGGCGTATACCTATGAGTGGTCTGTCAAAAAAGAAGGGGGTTCCTCCTGGTCAACAGTAGGGGAAAACAGTTCCATCTGGATGTGGAATCCTGTGAGCGAAGATGAAGGAACGCATGCCGTTCGCTGCATGGTTACTGATTCTCAAAACCATACTGGAGAAGTTGTTTGGGAAGGTTTCGTGGTTTCAAACATTTAACAGGCAAAAAATAATTCCTTGACACGTTCCACCCCACCCTTTTTACCAAAAAGTATTTTGTATACTTTGGCTGCAGGATCATGGTCGATCACGGTGTTTGTATACAGGTTGTAATCACGACGTGCCTGTTCCAGGACGTCACCGGTTAACGGTTTTGCCTGCTTCACCACATCAAGGAAGGCATCCAGATATTCATGAAAGAGTTGAATGGCCTGCTCATCCTGGTCCTTTGAAATCTTCACGTAACAGACAGCCTTTGAAAATGTTTTTTCAATTTCTCTGCCCGTACTCAATGGTTCCGTAAACAATTCAGGGTAGTTCCTTTTTATTGCAACGAGCCGGTTGTAGAGTTCGCTATCATCATGACAGTCGTAACCGCCCCGCCGCTGAACATCAAGAAAAAACATACGTTTTTTACCCATCAGGATTGATTCCGAAGAAAAAACAGGGAGATCAAGTTCTGTCCGTGGACCAAGGAAGATTGTACGAACACCACGGACAAAAGCAAGATTGATATTCATAATCAGTATGCGTAAAAATTCATTGGAGTGAAAGACCTTTCCATCAATTTTAACCAGGCCAAGTGTTCTCAAAGGCCGTTCGGGCATGGGATATTTCAGATCCGCAGCAGTCAGGGAAAAACGTTTTTGCAATTTTTCAAGTGTAATGGTGTGAATATCGTCAAGTTGTGCCATGGTACCTCCCCCATAAATCATGGTTGAAAACCTACTTTTTTGTCCAAAACGCTCCCTTCATATCAACTTGCCCGGACGTGATAACGTTTATAAGGTAGGGTCCATTTCCGCTCAGGGCTTTTTTAAGTGCTGACGTTATTTTTTTTGGAGAATCAACGGTAATCGCTCTCACGCCCAGAGATTCTGAAAAGCCCTGGTAATTAATCTTGTCCCAGAGGTAGTATTCGTTTTGCCTGACAAATTTTCTACTTGCAAGATTGTGTAAGGAGGCAAAACCATTGTTGTTTAAAATAATCTGAATGAAATTTTTCAATCCATAGGTAGCTGCTGTAGAAAGCTCCTGGCAATTGAAAAGAAATGCCCCGTCACCGGAGAGGCTGATGACTTTTCTCCTCCGATCTGCAAGACACGCCCCTATTGTGGCCGGCAAAGAAAAACCGAGACATCCGAATGAGCGCATGGAGAAGAAACTGCGTGGTTTTCGCGCACGTGGAAGTAAATGAGAAAACGGTAACCAGATCGAATCGGTAAAAAGAGTGGCATCTTTCTTTTCAAGAAATGCTGATAACGCAAGCAGGAAACGCTGTGCTGTAAGACTCGAAGAGCCTTTACGTATGGCGCGGTAGTCAGCTTCTGTGAAGTCCCTGTAGGATCTCCTGTATGTGTCGTAGATTCTACTCCTTGAAGGTTTTTGGTAATGATTGCTTGTCTTAATCTCGTGGTTCAGCAAGGTTAAACATTCTCTTATATCAGATTTTATATAGATATCTGCCTTCTTAAACTTTGGATTTTTTTCATCGATGTCAACCTGTACCATCCGTTCGGGTATGTTGAGTTTTCCCATCCTTAAGTTAACCGGATTGAGCCTTGTTCCGAGGACGATGAAAAGGTCGGACGCGTTTAAAAAACCAACGTCAAATGTGTAGGAAGGCATACCCATAACCAGATGCCTGCCCTCAGGGATGGCACCCCTGCCTCCCAGGCTGGTGAATATGGGAATGCCGGTCAGCTCAATAAATTCTGCCAGTTCCTTTTCGGCCCCGCTTCTTATGACCCCGCTCCCTGCGAATATGACCGGATCTTGCGATGCCTTAATGAACTTTAAAGCTTTCCTGACCTGCGAGATGGAAGGTCTTAGGGGTTTTTGCTGAAGGCGGACATCCTTCATCCTGGCCGATTGCCCCATGAGATTAACGGGAATGTTGAGATAAACCGGTCCAGGTCTTCCTGTGGAGGCGCATTTAAGAGCTTCAACTACTCCCCTTTGTATATCCTCTATCTTTCCGGGGCAAATGGTCTTTTTTGTGACGGGGCTAAGCATGGTAAAGGAGTCAACCTCGTGAAAATCTTCGATGCCGAGGTTCTTTTTCTGGTTGTCAACGGTAATAATAACAAGAGGAATTGACTGGTAATAGCATTCAGCAACTGCAGAGATAAGATTTGTGACGCCCGGGCCACCCATGACCATACAGACACCGGTGCGGTTGGTGACAAGCGCATAACCAGCGGCCGCAAAGCAGGCGGCCTGTTCGTGCCTGAAAAGGATAGATTTTATCTTCTTTTGACGAGCGAGACTGTCATAGAAACTCGCAATGGAGTTTCCCGGGAGATGAAAGAGGTGATCAACTCCCAGGTTTGATAAAGTCTGAATGACCAGATCGGGTGTTTTAATCTTCATGGATAGGTCCAGAACTCCTTTAATTGATTGAGGTTATCGATTGGGAAAACCTGCCTTTCTGGCGCTCTCTTCTATTTCATCCATCTGGTTTACCATTCCCATCAACTTTTCCATTACATCCGGTCGCTCTTCCTGAATAACGGGAAAGAGTTCTGCATAGGTATTACCAATGGTGTGGAGCATCTTATAGAAGTTCATGGTTGCAACGAGCGGTTCCTTGATCAAACCAACCAGATAATCCATGTCATCTGCACCAAGAAAGTCCTCGATATTAATCGGTTTAAATTCGTCACTGCCGTGAGGCTCATAGAATTTCTTCTGCCACCACTCAAGGTAACTGGAAATGCCTTCTTTATTAATTTTTCCATCTAAAAGAGCCAGGGTAATGGCGTTGCTGGCTTTCCAGCCGCACATGATGGCAAAGGGGTTGGTGAGCTCCAGCAACCAGGCTGAATCTCCCACGAAAAGCACGTTGTCTTTGAAGGGCTCCTTAATGGGAGAAAACAGGTTGACGACACAGGACGTTTCTCCCGTCTTCCTTGCCCCTTTAAACCAGGGGGAGTATACGTTATCTTCATACACAATTCTCTTGAGGTTTGGCTCGAGATCAACACGGGGGTTGTAGGTGGAGACCCCGAGGTGGTACTGGTTCTCATGGCAGATGGTGGTCACAAAAAAGAATCCATAGGTAGTGAAGATAAATGAGATTCCGGCCACTTGAGGAATCGTAACCCCTTCGAGATGCCATACTCTGTCCGTGAGCATACCAATATATTTCCTGTTTTTATTCATGCCCATCAGTTGTGCGATGCGGGAGTTCACACCGTCGGCTGCAATCACAAAAGTTCCCTCAAAAGTCTCTCCATTTCCTGTTACGATTACGCCACTTTTTTTCGTCTCAATTCCTGTCACATTTGTTCCCGGAAAAACATCCACACCAGCTGTCTCTACATCCTCCAGCAGCCCTTTTAACATCCGTTCTTTATCGATCGCTACACCCACACGATACTTCTTCGGGTCCTTTTTTTGTTTTTCATGATCGCCGAAAGAGAAAAATTTGCCACCCGGAGAATAAAACCTAAATCCATACATATCCTGATGAGGACCATCATATTTAGTGGAAAATCCGCTGACGGGGAAGCCTATGCGTTTCACTTCAGGGCTGTAGGTGAGTGTTTCTCCGCACATATACTCATTAACAGGTATCAAGCCCCCGCCATCTACTCTTCCCACCTTGGTCATATCAGTTTTTCTCTCCAGCAGCGCTGCGCTAAGTCCATTCTCGCCGGCTACCCTGGCGGCCATCAGACCGGCAGGCCCACCTCCCACAATAACCAGATCATATTTCTTTGTCATAAATACTCCCTTAAGATGTTTGATTACCCAAAGAACTTCACAGAAGATAGCGCGGGTTAACGAGCCATTCACGATTAACACATGCCCGGGGTTTTTCACCATGCAAAACCCGTTTTACTTCCATCGCTCCTTTTATGCGCAATTCCTGCCACGCTTCCTGGCAGTAAAATGCGCTGTGGGGTGTGTGAATGAAACGATACTTGATCCAGGGCTCACCGGATCTCCAGGCCTTTATCAACAGGTCACTATCGGGTGGTGGCTCCGTTGGCCAGACATCTACTCCGGCTGCAGATAAGTGATTGCTTTTTAAGGCATCATAGAGGGCCCCGGGGTCAATAATTTGTCCCCGAGCGGTGTTTAGAAAAATCGAACCCGGTTTCATGGCATTAAAAAAACCCTCATTTGCCATGTTCCTGGTTTCATCGGTGAGAGGGGTATGCAATGAAACGGCATCCGATTGTGCCAGGAGTTCGTTTAATTCATAGCAACGACCTATTCCCAAAGACTTATCGATCCCTTCTACAAGATAAGGATCGTAAAAAAGAACGTTCATTCCCAGCCCTTTGGCCCGCATCGCGGTGGCTGTCCCTATACGACCCAGCCCGATGATGCCCAGCGTTGACCCGCACAAACGTTTCAGGGGTCCCGCATTGTGCCAGTCCCATTGGTTATTGATTACGGAATCCGCATAGGCATATATCCCCCGGAAGAAACCCAACAAAAGGGCGATGGCATGGTCTGCAACATCGGTGGTACCATAGTCAGGCACATTCGAAACGGCAATGCCGAGCTCGCCGGCAGTCTTTAAATCAACGTTATCAAAACCCACACCGATGCGGATAATGAGTTTGCAATTATCCAGTTGTTTGATTAGTGTTGAATCATACTGCAGAGTATGCCAGCCCATAATGGCATCGGCATTGCGTAACATGTCCAATGGAACATCATCAACCGTCGACACATTGGGGGTAAGCATCTGAAACTGTTCATCGAACACCGTCATCTCAAGGTCTGGGTTGATGATGACATCGGGCATCAAGACTGTGTATTTTTTTTTGCTCACATGTGGTTCTCCAATAAGTTACCGGATAGCGACCTTGAAAATCCATTGTCACCCATGCTTGGATTTTTAAGGTTAATGAAACGTGCAAGCCGACCATGCAACAACGTTACGTTCAAACGTTAATTCCCTTCATGCACTCTTTTCAACCCAACGTCACCTTTGGATTAGTAATGGAGCGTTGGGGCAATAAGCATCAGGTTTATGGCCTCAAGAGGGATTCCTAGTTTCATGGCTTCAGGAAGAGAGATATCCCCGAGGTAATAATATTCCAGTATCCTGGCACGAACCGAATTCATCCGATTAACATCCTCATCGGTATAGGGTTCGTGAACCCGCTTCTCAACCACGTTTAAATAAGATCTGAGCCAGACTTGCCCCTCTTCTTTTATCATATCCATACGTTCTTTTTCTGTGGGATTATGGATGCCAACTCCCGCATTGATTGGTTTTTCCCATTGTTCCAGCTTAAAAATCGTTGATCCCTTCTGCCGTAAAGCCTCGTAATCTTCCCCGTGCTTTTCGGCAACCTTCTTCATCTCAGCGCCCAGGAAACGCAGATCTTCTTCAATAGGAACGGCAGGAATTACATCCATCATGCCAGAGAAGAATGTTTTGCCTCCCGATACCATATGTTCGATAATAAAAATCAGGACGGGGATCTTGGGATTTAAAGGATAGACTTTGGACTGAAGGGCGTTAAAGTGCGTATCATCTCCGGTAACGGGGTGTTTTGTATCGAGGGTGACTCGTGAAATGGTGGCCTTTTCCAGCACCTTCCCCCGCACGACGTTTATCTCCCAAGTTGCTGCTGGGACTTCATATATTTTCTGTTCCACCTGATCGGTATTGTTTGCCCGTTTAAAACCCTCAAGTGCTTCCTCTATGACACCGTTATAATATTCGTTCATATCCATAATGGTACCCTCCAGCAGTCTTTGGTTGTTAGGTTTATTTATTTTTTGTCCTTTTTAGTTACCTGTAGAAATTCTTCTGTGGAAACCTGGTCGAATTTTTCTATCTTTGCGGCGAGTTCTGGTTTGTCCTTTTTTATCTCACCCATATGGGACATCAACGCCCCCATGGTGGTCTCTTTGGAGGAATGTTCATTCACATATCCCTTATGCGTTTCCCTATCGGTAAGACTAAAAAGATAGTCTATCTCCTCATCTTCCAACACATGAAGTCCAAAGGCTTGCATGGCAGCTTCAATAGCACCGGGCTGGTTGTAAGCGAACGTTTTCTTCCAGAATTTCACATAATCATCAAGACCGCTTCCCTCCTTTAAGAATTTTACTGTGGAAATTGCAGCATGATATCCATACATTAAGGCACCCTGCACGTAGACTTCAATATAACTTGCTGCATCCCCTACGATGAGAATCCTTCCTGCTCTGGGTTCCAAAATTGGGGTGCAAAACTTCAGTACAGCTGAAAGTCTCTTTACAATCGTTGCCTTTTTAAACCAGGAGGAACATGTACCCTTTTCTAAAAACCACTTAACATCCTCCTGCATTGCACTCTCATCAAAAACAGGATGTCCGTAAGTTATTTCATATAGAGACGATCCATCTTTTTGGGGTTTGGGAAGAAAATATATTTGTCCCTTCATCGATGGTGTGTGTCCTTTCCCGACAAAAACCATCCAGGCGGGGGGATAAGGACACTCGACATCTTTCAGATAATATGTTATGGCCTGCATGTTGCCGAAGGATTTTCGTTCTTTGTTTAAACCAAGATTCTCAACAATCCTGGAGTTTACACCATCGGCCGCAATGGCCGTCTTTGAGGTGATCTCAAAGGTCTTGTCGTTTTGCTTAACGGTGATGATGACCTTGTTATCTGCATTTTCAGCCTTGAGTGCTTGAGCGCCGTTCAATATTGTTACTCCCAGCTGTTTCGCTTTTTCAAGTAATCCCTCAAGCAAGCATTCTTTGTTTAAGGCAATAGCGACAGGGTCTTCACTTCTTTCAACCACAAATTTGTACCCCTTGGGGGAAAACTTTATCAACTGTTTTAGGGGGATGGATGGTCCATCATAAGAGACCGAAAAATCTGAACGGTGAAATACGATCTTGTTATTCTCCAGGGTTACAAATTCCCCGTGGGTGCCGGGTTCGTTGATAAGCGCCGTACAACAGGACCTTTTGATAGAAGAGACCGCTCTTTTTCTTTCAATAAGAGCTACTGCAAGACGCTCCTTTGCTGCCGTTATTGCAGCCATAAGCCCTGCAGGCCCCGCACCAACCACAATCAGATCATACATTTCATTCATAAGCGTTACCCGTCTCCAGAAGAATTAATTCTGTTTGAGTAAAAAATTTATCAATTATTTATTGCCAGTTTACCCTAACGATCTTACCGGTTTTATTTATAAACATTTCTTCTTGAAAAACTTTCAGGCGATGTCTTTCTAAAAAACCGTCAAGCCCACCTTTTTTTTGCCATTGTCTGAAATTCATAAAATGTTCTCTTAAAGCTGAAATCTCTGCTATGTACGTATTGATACCTGCGCACCTTGGTTGTGGGGATACCCAATCAACAATAATTATCTCATTCGAGATTTTTTTTGATTCACCAATTAGGTTTGTTCGTTCTTCCTCGGGCATTTCATGAAGTGCCATTTTCAAAATTGAGTAATCAAATTTTTGTTTAAAAATATCAGATAACTTTTTGTTCCTGCTAACCAGTAAAAATTCTACATTAGATAATGTATTATGTTTCTCAGCGTATTTTATCATCTTTGGGGAAATGTCAATTCCTTTTACCGAATTGCATTTATCCGACAATGAAATGGATAAAGAACCCGTCCCACAGCCGATATCCAGTATGTTTTTATTTTCTGAAATGAATTCTCTCATGATGTTATTAAGATTCAGCACTTTTTCAGTCATGACATCTACAAATTTTGCAAAAAGCCAACCATCATACCAACTCGTTTTATAACCTGCTTCTTTTTTGGATGAGTCCATAACCCCCTTCCCCCCGAAGCAAACGTTGCATTCGACGTTAATTAAGCATGGCCGGTTAGCTTTTCACTTAACTCCCACAGGCCTTTGCGCAAATGCAGATCGTTGCATTTAGGAGACAGTGCTTTCGGATGCTTATTATCAAAATACGTACCGGTGATACCTTTTAGCTCATCAGAGCTTGCTACGTAAATACTGGTCTTAGCTGCTTCCTCCGGGGACTTCGCAAACCGCCTTACGATTTTAAAAAGCAGTTCCTGATACCACGTCCCCGGCCACATGTTCCAAATGTCAGTGGCGACGTGTCCTGGATGTAACGCATTAACAGTAACCCCCGTATCCTTCAGGCGCTCAGCTAGTTCCAGGGTAAAGAGCACGATGGCGAGCTTGGAGGCAGAATAGGCTTTAAACCCCTGGTATCTTTTTTTAAGATGCAGATTATTTAAATCAATTTTTCCCTGGAAGTAGGCATTGGACGAAACATTGACAATGCGGGCTTCCGGAGTTTTTTTGAGGAGTGGTAACAAGAGATTGGTTAGCAAAAAAGGGCCCAGATAGTTAATCCCCATGGTTTTTTCAAATCCGTCTTTGGTTTCTCCCCTTTTTGCACAATAGACGCCTGCATTATTAATTAACACGTTCAATTGCTGGTATCTATTAGAAAAATGCCTGGTGAATTCGCGAATGGAACTTAAAGATGCCAGGTCTACTTGCATCATCTCAATCTTTTTATTGCCGCTTTCCTCTATAATGTCTTCGTAAACCGGTTTGGCATAGTTAAGGTCAATGCATGCCATTATAATAGTTGCACCTTTTCTTGCAAGGGCCTTGGTTGTTTCCCTGCCAATACCTCCATCGGCCCCGGTAATCAGAACTGTTTTTCCTTGCATGGTTTTTACACCCCCTGCATATTATTTTGAAACTGTGACAAGAGAACAGCACCTTTTGCTTGCTATACTCATATCTTTTCGCAACCTGTAAAATTCCACTTTTCAGAGCAAGAAGTGGTTTCAAGCAGTTTTCTTTGCATCCCCCTTTACTTTTATTATAGCCGCATTGGGGCAGACATGGGCGCACGCACCGCATTCCACACAGGTATCAAGAATCTTATAGTACCATTCATATTCTACAATAGACTCTGTCGGGCAGATCTCCCAGCAGGTTCCGCACATAAGGCAGTTATCCGTTATGAAGTAGGCCATCATTATCTCCTTTCTGTTTGCAAAACGTTTAGGGTCAAAAGGTTATGCTTATTTAATTATGTTATGTCATAAGACCAGTTTGAATGTTTTTGTAATTTTCAAGAACAATCGGCAACGTGTCATAATGAATCATACAGGACAACTCTCCTTCGTCAAGATTCATAAGAATTCGTGACTGTTCGTCACCGGTTGCAAATGACATCTCCTTTGACTTATAGACATGTGGAAAAGAGCAGAGGCACCAACTGGAGCCCGAAAGGCCATGGACGAGCTCACCTGTTTTCCAGGTATAGGCTTTACACAGCCGCATAATTTTATAGGCACTCGCAACAACCATAACGACACCCGGTTCTTCAACATCCTCAAGCGCCCCGACGACCTGATACTTGTGGTGTACAAAACAGTGAGGTATCTGCTGATTGACATCGCGAAACTGCCTGCGCGTCTCATATCCTCTGCCGATTCCAATTGTCTGTGACATGCCACCATCAAAATCCTCTTTCTCTACCCTTCGGTTCCCAATCCCCGAATATAGCGCTCCTCCACAAAGAATATTCTTATTGGTAATATAGAAGGGTTTGCGTCCTTCTTCCCAGACCTCTGCAGCGATTGCACAGTGAAAAGAGATATCATCTCCATATGGCTCGGCATTCTCAGGCGCCTCATCACAGTCTTTAAAGGCGATTACCCTTCTTTCGTAGCCCATTTCCTTAAACCTTTGTGCGTACTCTTTGTTCTTACTCATACACTCCTCCTTTTGA
>CBDTTR010000035.1:0-12044 GCA_965363405.1 uncultured bacterium
TAGTTCCACTTCACATCACTGTAAAAAGTTACCTCTTGATTTTCAATGTCCACATCTCTTGTTTTCCAGCCTGCATCAAGCCAATACCTGGCCTGACTATGCGTTGGATCATTAGCCCACCAAGAAGCATATTTTCGAGCAGAAGAAGGCAGCTCGCTATCAATAAGCATTTCTACTTCTTCAAATGTTATTGTTATCTCGTTCTGCCTCTTAGGCAAACTGTTTAAAAACTTTGCAAGATTGTAGTATTTCTGCACAACACAACCCCGTACAAACGTCCCGCGC
Organism: uncultured bacterium; assembly: GCA_965363405.1. Lineage (GTDB taxonomy): Bacteria > Desulfobacterota > WTBG01 > WTBG01 > WTBG01 > WTBG01. The sequence continues at coordinate 286 of CBDTTR010000035.1, forward strand.
CTTCTTCTTAGTGGTAAAAAGTTTTTAAAAAAGTGCCTTTATAATTCCAGGAATCTTTTTTAAATAATAACTCTTGCCCACTAGCCCAAGATCAGAACCTTGAAGTACAGCAAACAAGCGACCCATCCTCTTTTCATTAAGTCGTCTTAAAAGAAAAAACAAATAGCTCATACTATCCATACTACTCTGTTGCAAAACCTTCCTCCACTTTTTATCATACTCCTTAAAGGAACTGTTATCACCCTCCATTTTTTCAATAACTGCCTCGCCAGCAAAGAGTCCCATCATCATTGCCCCTGTAATTGTAGTCATAGAGAAAGAACTAACGGCATCTCCTGCCATTATAATATTTTTATGGTATGAGGAAGAAGCTGACAGATGAATAGGGATGGAACATCCGTACTTACAAGTAATGCCCTTTACGTTTAGATTTCTAATAGATTCCTCCAAGTATCTTTTTAAATCAATTCTTTCTTCCTGCAGACCCAATCCCTGATAAACTCCAAGCAGATACCCGCTACCATATTGCTGAGCATATAGTCCCACCTTTATTCCCTTCATTTCTCCATACATGACATTGTCTGGTATATCCATACTTTCTGCTTCCACTTCCAGTTCTACAAAACTTCCGATTTTTCTTCTCTTGAGAGGCAGATACTGGATAACCTGACTATTTGCACCATCAGCTCCTACAAGATATTTTGCATCATATTTCTTGTCAGCATACACACTCACCCTCTGTCCGTCAGTCTCAATTGACTTTACCTTTGCGCTGGTAATAACCTCTACTCCTGCCTCTCTACACAGATTCTCCATAGTTCCTTTGATTTTCCCTTCATCGATAAGAGGCATTTGATTTTTAAATGTTGAAATAAGCTTATGCCCACAAGATACCAGTTCCACCTTTAAAAGTCTTCCCACAACAGCATTAGGTACACTCAGTTTATTATTATGAAAGCTTATAGCATTTTCTTCAAAACTGAAGTTCTCTCCGAAAGGATAGATCGCACACTGGCACCCACGGTGTTTTTTGGCAATCTCCTTTCTTGCTTCTAAAATCAAAACCTTTCTACCCTTGAGCTTTAACCCAGAGCAAAGCCCTGCATATCCACCACCAACAATGATAACATCATAAAGTTCAGACATTTTCTAATTCCTCCCTTTCCTTTTTCAACTTCTCTTCCGACAATATTTTACCGGTAAAAATGGCTGGGTTCTGTGTTGCTATAAAAACTGCATGCGAACCCCACATTTCTGGTTTTTGCCAGTCTGATTTATCCACAGTTTTATTTAAAAATGACCATCCCTCAGTCTCCGTATTGTCAGGCATAAGTGCATTTACCGAAATGTGATAATCTTTCAGTTCCTCAGCCAATCCTCGGGTGAAACGGTTAATAGCAGCCTTGCTCACATCATAGGCTAGACCGGTAAATGGCTCATGATGGATATTTTCAACAACCATGGAAGAGATATTAATGACATGTCCCTCTTTTTGTTCCATCATTTTTGGCAAGACAGCTTTTGTACATACAGCAGTCCCTCGTAAACCTACCCTGATAATCTCATCCCATATTTGAAGTGGCATGTCTTTAAAAAGTGCAGGACGATTAGTAGCTGCATTATTTACAAGGATATCGACTCGCTTAAACTTTTCAATGGTTTTGCCTACCATTTTCTCGACCTCCTTTTCATCAGCCACGTCTGTTTTAATGGGGAAAGCTCTTCCTCCCAAAGCATTAATCTCATCTGCTGTTTCATATATAGTTCCTGCAATAAAGCGGGATTTCATCTTAGTCCTGGCTGCTATTATAACAGTAGCTCCCTCTTTTGCAAGTGCCAGAGCAACAGCTTTACCAATACCTCTGCTCGATCCGGTAACAATAGCAACTTTATCTTTTAATTTCATGGATTACCTATTCATGTCATTTCTACCAGCATCAAGTACGGAATAAACTCCAGTATGAATTCAGCAAAGAATGGTTGCCCGCTCCCAGACCAGAGCCAAGGCTGTTTACCCCCTTTACTAAATTTGTGAGATTAGAAATCTTAGTAATACTTGATGCTGAATTAATTTAATAAGGCCATATAATATGTAGGTTGCTTAATACGGTTGCGCAACTCGAATCGGTACTCGTGGACCGGTTACGGTTAAGAAGCAATATTAGAATGAGTAACAACACAACCGTTTGACGAAATACGAAACAAGCAGCGTAACCGAATAACGAGCAACTTTTTTATCCAGCATCTGGTAACCAGCATCCAGAATCACGTCAATCATCACAACTTACTCCACATTCACCATGTCACTCATTGAAAAGTGCCATCCCATACGTTAACTCATGGAAGATAAAATAGAGGATTTCTAGCCTTATTATATCTCCTAATCTGGAAATGGAGTGCAGGAGATATTGCAGGATTATGAGAATTCCCCACTTTAGCAATGACACTACCTCTCTCAACCCATCTGCCTTCCTTCACTAAATTGACTTTATTGTGAGCATAGACAGTTGTATACTTATCTTTGTGCTTGACAATGATAATATTACCGTAACCTGAAAGTTTATCGGCAAAAACAACTTTCCCTGAATCAGCAGCTTTAACTGGTGATCCTAAAGGTGCCCGGATATCAATGCCATCATATTTCCTGCCTTTTCTTACTCCAAAATAAGAAACTACCTTTCCTTGAACTGGCCAACTAAACTTTCCTTTCGGCTGAATTATTTTTACATTCTTCTTTGGTGGTTCTTTTTTGAATACTTTAACCTTTCGGACTTTTGCAGCACCGGGAATGAAAATTTTATCCCCCGCCTCAATTTGGGTAGCATCTTTAATATTATTTAATTCCGCAACCTCCTGCAAATCTGCATCGTATGTTTTGCAGATCCTCCAAAGAGTCTCCCCTTTACTTACAGGATGATAAATTCCAATCACAAGTTTGGGAGGTAAAGGAACAAACTTAGCAGAAAGGCAGGCAGAAATGAAAAGAAAAGAGAATATCAGAAATGCAGTTTTCCAAATACTAAAGATACCTTTCACCGGCGAGACTTTTTTTCAAACCTCAGGAAAATATTGAAGAGAAAAAGTGGTCTGTTTTAAATAGCAGAAGCTTTATTAAAGCGATCTGCTGATCAAGCTTATAGCTTTCTTTACTGCATCTTCAGGTGTTTCAACAGTTACAATTTTCTTGCTTATATCCCACGTGCGTAATCCTACCACAGGTTTCCTCAATTTCAGAGCAATACCAATCTCTGAGAGAGTACCATAACCTCCCTCAACTGCAATGATGGCTTGCGATGAACGCACGACCAAAAAGTTTCGAGCATGGCTCAAGCCTGTTACAATTGGTATATCAATAAAAGGATTGGCATCCTCAAAAGAGAAACCAGGAAGAATACCTATAGTAACCCCACCCTCTTTTTTTGCACCTCTGGCTGAAGCTTCCATCACACCACCCAAACCACCACAGATGAGAAGTGCTTTCTTTTTAGCAATCTCCCTTCCCACCTCTTCAGCCAAACTCTCAATTTCCAGGGAACACTGACCAGCCCCAATGACACCAATCTGAATCGACATCACGTTCATTTAGCCACAATAAATTTAAGAAAACCCAGGCTTGCAATGGATACTACCGACGTTACAACAATTCCAGCCGCTAAAACTCCCAGGGCTATGGTAATGAAAGATTTTTTTCGATCCATTTCAAGGAACCAGGCAACAAGACATCCTGTATATGCACCAGTACTGGGAAAAGGAATGGCCACAAAAAGGAAAAGCACCCAATATTCCCAGGTATATTTTGCTAATTGAGCTTCAATTCTTTTTCTTGCTCTACCTAAATACATAGTAAACAAGGTTTCGTAAATCTTTATCCTCATGAGGTATGAATGGACGTGGTCTAAAAAAAAGAAAACAGGAATTATTACCAGAACATTAGCAGCAACACAGATAATGAAAGCTGGAAGCCACCCAACACCGGAAGCTACAGCAACTGGTATTCCTCCTCTCAACTCTGAGATTGGCAAAAGGCTCAGAAGAATGCCTTTAGTAAATCCATCCATTTCATTTCATCAAGTGTTGTGTTTATAAATCCCATTGAATTAGTTCTTCAAAGGAAGAACAATGTGTACGATCAATCTGAAGAGGCGTAATGGAAACGAGTTTCTGGCTGATGGCCTTAAGATCAGAAACATCATCGTCTTCGTATCTTTCATCCTTTCTGCCAATCCAGTAATATCTCACACCTCTGGGATCAACCTTCTCCTCAATAGTGTTATCATGGGTATCCTTACCCTGTTTGGTAATTTTATACAAGTTGATTTCTTTGCCTCCTGTATCAGGGACATTTACGTTCAGCATGGTTCCGGCAGGAAGTCCCTTTTTAGTAATAAAGCGTGCCAGCTTCAAGGCAAAAGCAGCGGCAGGTTTGAAATTAAAATCTCTCTTTGCCGATAGCGATATTGCAAAAGATTGTATCCCCATCAAAGCACCCTCTACAGCAGCAGCTACTGTACCTGAGTAATTGATATCACCTCCCAGATTTTCCCCTTTATTAATTCCAGAAACGACAAGATCTGGCTTTTCCTTCAGTATAAAATTAACCCCAACATTTACACAATCAGCCGGGGTTCCATTAACTGCATAACTTTGATAGGAAGAGTTAAGTATCCTTAAAGGGCGATGAAGGGTTAATGCATGACTTATTGCATTTCTTTCTCTATCAGGAGCTACTACCCATACATCACCCAAAGAACTAAGTGAATCTGCTAATTCTTTAATCCCTTCTGAAAATATACCATCATCATTAGTAACTAAAATTCTCACTCTTCACCACTTTCTTTCTACCGCATAGTTAGCTGTGGCTATTAAAGCATCCCTTACAGGTGAAGAATCCAGCTCTTTAAGATAACCCATGCATAATTTAACATACTCTCTGGCCTTCGAAAAAACATAGGTTACTCCCTGGTATTCTTCAATCAATTCAGTAATAACAGAAGATTCCTTTTCATCCAGGCAGTCACTTTTCATAATCTTAAGTATCTTCTCCCTATCTTTGGCAGAAGCTTCTTTTAAAGTATGGATTAATGGTAATGTTATTTTCCCTTCTTGGAGGTCTTTATATGCAGACTTTCCAAACCTCTGATCTTCAGAAATATAGTCCAGGGCATCATCCACCATTTGAAAAGCAATGCCCAGATTAAGCCCATAATTTCTGAAATTATCTTCTGTTTTTGGAGAAGAACCTCCTAAAATAGCACCTGTCTGACAGGCTGCAGAAATCAAGCTTGCTGTTTTCTTGCTTATTATAGTGATGTATTCTTCTTCTGTCAGGTTAGCATCACTACTTTTCTCTGTTTGCATGGTTTCTCCCTCTGCCACTTGAGTTGTAGCATCAGAAACAACCTTCATAATCTTAATATCTCCGATCTCAACCAGGAGAGAAAAAGCTTTTGAAAGGAGAAAATCTCCTACCAACACACTGATTTGGTTACCCCAAACTGAATTAACAGAAGAATTTCCTCTCCTTATCTTTGCATGATCGAGCACATCGTCGTGGAGAAGGGTAGCTGTATGAATATACTCAAAAATACAGGCCAGGTTAACATGCTTATCTCCACTGTAATTGCAATACTTGGCAGCTAAAAGGAACATTAGAGGACGGAACCTTTTACCTCCACTTCCTATAATGTATCCACCTGCCTTATTGATGATAGGAACATCTGAAGATAAAACGTTTATTAATTCTACTTCAACCTTTTCTAGTTCATCACCAATCAAAGAAGAAATATGCTGCATTTTATAAACCTCTATGCAACCCTTGCCAGGGTTAGCACATCAACTCTACTTGCTCCTGCTTTAATTAAAGTTTTGGAACATTCCTCAACTGTGTTACCACTGGTATAAACATCATCGACTAGAAGGATATTTCTATCTGTAACCTTATCTCTCTTTATTATCAAAAATGCACCTCGAACATTATCTTTCCTGTCCCGTTCGCTTAAACCTACCTGTGGCTCAGTCCACTTATTTCTAATAAGCGTATAACCATCAAGCGGTATTTTGTATTTCTCGCTAACCGAACGAGCCAGAAAAAGGGATTGATTAAATCCTCTTTTCCTCAGTCTCTCAGGGTGAAGGGGAACTGGAATAATTGAATGATACGCAATACCATTTAAAAGATATTGCACTTGTTGAGCCATAATATTTCCCAGGTGTAAAGCAAGGTGATTCTTCAACTTGTATTTCAAAAGGTGAGTAGCCTTTCTAAGCACACCATCATAATATCCTACTGCTCTTGCTTTTCCAAAATATCTCTTTCTGGTAAGACAATCCCCACAGAGATGGTCGGTGACAACCTCAGAACAAAAAGGTTTTCCACACAGGGTGCAAAACGGGCATTCAATATATTTTATCTGTGATAAGCAGTGCGGGCATATTCCCATCTCTCCTTCAGAGTCAAAGTGTGACCCGCAAATATAACAGATAGGAGGAAAAACAAAATCTATTACTGATTTTATGAACGCTCTCATACGACAACACACATCCAAAGTAACTGGCATAAGATGATATGCTATATGAATAAATTCAATAACCAAAAGCAGGATGCTGGTTATCTGTAATTACCGGGAACTATCTGACATCCAATGATGATTTCTTCTTAGCCTTTTCTTTAACCCCATTTTTTATCTCTATCCTCGGTGCGTCTGCCCAAAGCCTCTCTAGTTCATAAAACTCTCGAAGTGGTTGGTGAAAAACGTGAATAATAACCTCATCATAATCAAGTAAAATCCATTCGCCTTCATTAAAGCCTTCAATTCCCAGAGGGTAAATTTTCTCTTTTTTCAAATCTATTTGAATAGAACTAGCAATTGCCTGAACCTGCCGATTAGAGGTAGCACTGCAAATAATAAAATAATCAGCAAAAGAGGAAATCCCTTTGATATCAAGTGCAATCAAATCATAAGCCTTCTTTTTCAAAGCGGCTTTAACACAAAGATTAAGTTTTTGAGTTTCTTCTTTTACCATCTCTCCCGTTTTGCAAAATGAAATTACTTACAATCTTTAGCAGAGAATACAATGGAGATTTTTATGCTAATACATCAAGCATCAAGTGTCCAGTATCATTTCTATTGTTCACCAAATCATTTAGAAAGAATATTTGCATTTAATCAGTGTTGACGTATTAGTAAAAAGTCCAATTTGCTCCTTATTTATCATTCCTGCTAAACCTGTCCTCGACCTGATCGGGGAGCAGGAATCCAGTAATTTCAATTTGTTATGGACTCCCGCTTTCGCGGGAGTGACTCTATTTTTGACTTTTTACAAGAGCATCAGTTTCAAGTTCATAAAACCTGTGTTCTTTCACATATCTCTCCACTTCTTCAGGCAGAAGATATTTAATGGACCGTCCATTTCTTATGAATGTTCTAATGGCATTTGAGGAAATATCGAGTGACGTTATTTCCTTAAAATAAATAGAAAACTGGGAATTGTGAGCAAACCTCATTTCATCAGGATGATATACAAATTCCTTCATCATCTGAGCAGGAATAACCTGATCCAATCCCTTAGTTTCATATCGTGGTCTGGTCATAACAATAAAATTGCAAAGAGAAAAGAGTTTATTGCAATTTTTCCAGCTATTAATCTCTAAGAATGCATCCATACCCATAATGAAAAAAAGGGTCGGCTCCTCTTCAAACGCTTGTTTAAAGCAACTAACCGTTTCAATCGAATAGGATTCCCCAGGCCTTTTTAGTTCAACATCAGAGGTAAAAAAACAGGGGTTTCTCTTCACAGCAAGATCAAGCATTTTCAATCGGTGATTAGCAGAAACAATTTCTGCCGATTTTTTATGAGGTGATACATTAGTAGGAATGAATATCACCTGCTCGAGGTCAAACATCTCCCGGATTTCTTCAGCAGATCTTAAGTGACCCCAATGCACTGGATTGAATGTCCCCCCAAAAAGACCTACACGCACTGTTTATGCCCCTTTTTGCCTAAGCTCTAATCTGTCCGTTTCCATAGACTACAAATTTTAAGGTCGTAAGTTCCTCTAAACCCATTGGGCCAAAGGCATGAAGTTTCGTCGTACTAATCCCTATCTCGGAACCTAACCCCAGCTGGTTTCCATCGTTAAATCGAGTGGAGGCATTTACTAAAACCACTGAAGAATTAACCTTTCGTAAAAACAACTGTGAATTAGTATAATCGGAAGTAATAATTGCCTCTGTGTGCATAGAACCATACTCAGCAATATGATCGATGGCCTCCTCCAGAGAGGATACTATTTTAACGGATATAATGAGATCCAGGTATTCCCGGTACCAATCTTCTTCGCTGGCAACTTTGAGATCAGGAACAATCTTTCTGCTCTTTTCACAAGCTCGTATCTCTACCTTTTCTCTTTTAAGTCTGGCAACTATTCTGGGAAGAAAAGAAGGAGCAATCTCTTCATGAACCAGAAGGGTCTCCAGAGCATTACAAACACCAGGCCGTTGTACTTTTGCATTTACCACAACTGATTCTGCCATTTCCTCATTAGCGCTGGCATCTACAAAAGTATGGCAAACACCCTTATAGTGTTTTATTACTGGGATCCTTGATCGTTCCACCACTGCCCGGATAAGATCTTCTCCCCCTCTTGGAATAATGAGATCAATGCATTCCTCTAACTTAAGCATTTCATACACGGCTTCTCTCTCCACCATTGGAACTAATTGAACCCCTGCTTCGTGAACACCACTTTTTTTTAGAACATCCTGCATAATACCAGCAAGTGCTCTGTTGGAATGGATTGCTTCCTTCCCTCCTCTAAGTATAACTGCATTACCTGATTTCAGACAGAGCGATGCAGCATCAACAGTAACATTAGGACGTGACTCATAGATGATGCCAATAACACCAAGTGGAATTCTCACCTTCCCCACTAGAAGATCATTGGGTCTACGCCACATCTTAACCGTTTCACCCACCGGATCATGAAGTTGAACTACCTCACGTATTCCTTCTATCATTGCCCTGATAACTTTATCATTTAACGTCAGGCGATCGATTAAAGCTGTCGATAGTTCTTTCTTATGTGCGTCGTTTATATCCTTCTCGTTTTCTACCTTTAAAAAATCTCTATTGTTCGATAACTCATCAGCTATATGATTTAACACCTGATTCTTTAAGGAGGTGGGAAGAACCGACAGTGTTTGAGATGCCTTCTTGGCAGCTTTTGCTATACTTAAAATCTCTTTGGCTATATCCATATTATTCTCCATCTATAACCACAAGATCATCACGGTGAATAATCTCGTCATAGTACTTATAGCCCAATATCTTTTCTATGTCCCTGCTGTGTATTCCTTTCAACTTAATTACATCTGCTGTCTTATAATTAACCAACCCTCTGGCAAATTCCAAACCTTCAGTGTCAACACATTTTACTGCATCGCCAAATTCAAAATTACCATTTGCCTCCACCAAACCAGAAGATAACAAACTTTTTCCTCTTTCCACTATAGCCTTTTTAGCACCGACATCGACCGTCAGCACACCCTTTGGTTTTAGATTAAAGGCTATCCAGTGCTTACGGCTGGAAAGTTTTGACTTTTTTGGAAGGAAGAGGGTGCCCACATCTTCACCCGTAAAAACTTTATTAATGATACCCTTAACTCGTCCATTGACAATAATTGTAGGAATCCCGAAGATGGAAGTTTTCTTTGCTGCATTAACCTTGGATACCATGCCACCTGTTCCCAACTTACCTGTGCTGCCTTTCGCCAATTCTTCGATCTCGCTATCTATCTCCTCAACCAATTTGATTAGGACTGCATTTTTATAACGCTCAGGGTCTTTTTCAAAGAGCCCATCTCTATCTGTTAATACCAAAAGTAAATCAGCATCCACCAGGTTGGTAACTAAAGCAGAGAGGATGTCATTATCCCCAAACTTGATTTCATCCACAACTACGGAATCGTTCTCATTGATGATAGGAATTACACCACAATGCAACAAAGTAAACAATGTGTTGCGGGCATTAAGGAATTTCTGGCGATCACTCAAATCATCTTGGGTAAGTAAAACCTGAGCTGTCATCTGTTTGTACTTATTAAAGCAACACTCATAATTCCACATCAAACGAACCTGGCCGATAGCAGCAGAAGCCTGTTTTTGGGGAATGCTTACCGGCTTAACAAAACATGACAGGTTTTTCCTACCCGCGGCAATCGCTCCTGAAGAAACAATGACAATCTCATACCCTTCTTCTTTGAGAATCGAAATACTCTTGGCTAAATCCCTAAATACTCCTTCTTTCAGGTTGTCCCCTCCAGCGGTAAGAACACTACTCCCTACCTTTATAACAACCCTTTTTACCCGACTCAGTATCTCTTTTCTTAAGATCACTATTATAACCTTATTATCATATAGTTATGATATATATTTATATTATTACTTTAACTTTCTATTAGGGACAATCTACTCACTACCTGGTTAATAAGTAATTTAATCCCTTCACCAGTTGCAGCAGAAATAGGATAAACCTTCAGGTGTAAATCTCCAAAATGTTTTCTAATACCTGGATAGTTATTCCGAGACTCGGGTAAATCCATTTTGTTGATTGCAATCAGCTGGGGTTTATCAGTCAAGGCAGGATTATGCAATGTGAGCTCATTATTAACGACATTAAAAGCTTTTACGGGATTAAGAGAGGCATTAGTTGAACCATCAATCAAATGAATTAATACTCGGGTGCGTTCAATATGACGTAAAAAAGTAGTGCCCAAACCACTTCCTTGGTGGGCACCTTCTATCAAACCGGGAATATCAGCAACAACAAATGATTTGTACTCACTATATCTTACCACTCCCAAACAAGGGTTAAGAGTGGTAAAGGGGTAATTGGCAATTTTGGGTTTTGCTGCAGTGATTACTGATACTAAAGTAGACTTACCGCTATTAGGCAGACCGACAATTCCCACATCAGCAAGTAACTTTAATTCCAGTTTAAACCATCTCTCCTCTCCCTCTTGCCCCTTCTGAGCATAGCGTGGAGCCTGACGGGTTGAGCTGGTAAATCTGGCATTACCTCTCCCCCCCAATCCTCCTTTAGCAACAATTAACTGCTCTCCGGTAAAACTAAAATCTTTTAATAGCTCATCAGTAGCATCATCCCGCACCAAAGTTCCTAATGGCACTGGTATGATCAGGTCTTCTCCATCTTTACCATGCTGGTTTTTACCTTTTCCATGAGTTCCAGATTTAGCTTTGTAATTTCTTTTATATCGGAAATCAATTAAGGACCCCATCCCTTCTTTGGCAAACAGAATAGCGTTTCCTCCTTTACCACCATCTCCACCATCAGGTCCACCCCGGGGAACATATTTTTCACGTCTGAAACTTATACATCCACGTCCGCCATCACCTGCTATTACATTAATTCTAGCTTCATCAATAAATCTCATCAGCAATTAACTGAGAGCATAAACGCTCACCTTTTTTTTCTCCCTACCCCACCTCTCAAACTTTACAATTCCATCCATTTTTGCAAAAAGGGTATAATCGTTCCCAATCCCTACATTTTCCCCAGGATGTATTCTAGTTCCTGCCTGTCTGACTATAATACTCCCTGCCCTGACAGACTGTCCACCAAACCGTTTTACTCCCAGCCGCTTACCAGCACTATCTCTTCCATTCCCTGAACTTCCTCCTGATTTTTTATGCGCCACTTTCTAACACCTCCTTATATCTTATCTAGGATAATACTTCTT
>CBDTTR010000036.1:0-12021 GCA_965363405.1 uncultured bacterium
CTGCCATATAAGACCACACCGGTTAATGAACTGGTAGGAAAAGAGGATAGATTCATCGAGGTAGATGGTCATGCCATCCATTATATAAAACAGGGTGAAGGGAAACCACTGATTCTGGTGCATGGATTTGCCGGTTCAACCTACACCTTTCGATACCTCATTCCACTCCTTACCGATGATTACACTATCTATGCACTTGACGTGCTGGGTTTCGGGCTTTCAGACAAACCTCCTGATGGCAATTACGATATGAAATCCCAGGGGGACCTTCTCATTGGTTTCATGGATGCTCTCAAATTACCTTCGGCAACCCTTGTCGGCCATTCGATGGGCGGTGTAATCATAGCCTGTACCGACCTTGCAGCACCTTCCAGGGTGGATAAACTGGTGATGATCGAACCAGGTTTTTACATCAAGACTGTCCCTGCCTTCTTGAAATATATGTTTTTCCCTCTGGACAGAATTATGTCCAGACAGTTTTACACAAAGAGCATGCGAAAGAGATTTCTACTCGGGTCGTTCTATAATAAATCCATGGTAACCGAAGAAGTCATTGATGCCTATATGATTCCTACCAGAACCCCTAACGCGCTGGATGCTTTGGCACACATGATGAGTAGTGTTGGCCCACAAACTTACGATGGTATAAGCGTGAACATTTCAAGTCCAACTCTTATTGTGTGGGGAGAAAGAGGCACCGGGGTACCCCCTGAAATAGCCAAGCGGCTCAACTCGGAGATCCAGGGATCGGAACTGTTATCCGTAAAAGAGTGCGGTCACTATGTGCAGGAAGAAAAGCCTGAAGAACTGGCTAAAGCCATAAGAAACTTCGTGGAATAATCCCGTATTTTGCAATGGTATTTGAAAAAGGTTAACAACTCAATCATTGCAAACGAAAGCGAAGCAATCTTTTGTAAAGGGACTGCGGAGCCTGTCCCGAGCGTTATCATGAGATTGCTTCGTCACTGTGTTCCTCGCAATGACAGTTTAAATCTACATTTTAAGTTAACAGGTGAGGGATCTCGCTCCTCGCAATGACAAGGTCAAACTTTTTTAGGAGATAAATCACATGGAAACCTTAAAAGACATACATCGCATTGCTCATAAAGAACTTCAGAAAAGATTCTCCCTCAAACCTGTTCCTTTAAAATACCCTTTTCCTGAGCGTCCCATTCGAACACTTGGTTTGGTTAAATCCGATGGTGAGGTTTTCAGCTCTGAAAAGTTTTCCCGTGTAGTTCTTATGAGAATAAATCTTCCCATTTATCTGTCGGTCCGCTCGCTTTTTCTTCGCCCAAGAATGGAGCTTGATCTCCCTGTCTTCTCCTGTGAAACAGTCCTCACAGGGAAAAAGAGAATGTTCCTGGTGGATATCCACAGAACGGGGGAAAGCACAGGGCATGACGATTCTGTTTTATTCGATAGACTCATAAAAATAAGAGACCGATACCCTGATTTGCTTAAAAACAAAAAAACACAGCAGGGTGAAATTCAAAGTGTCTTTTCCAAAGCAGTATGTCAGGTAAAAATCAGAGAAGACCTGGATGAACAGGCCATTAGTATATTTCGGGAATATCTTCAGGTTTTCTCAGAAATGGTAGAAAAGGCAACCCCACTTTCTGGAGAGACATTAGACAAAGCCAGAAACGCCTTTGAAGGATATCTTAAAACAGTCGTTGATCATGATCCTGGAGTAAAAGGATATAAAATGCTTTTCGGTAAAGAGGGTGGCGTTACAAGGGCACTCGATATATTCTTTGACAGATAAAATTACAGGGAACTTTTTACTGACGAGCAACTAATTTGTGTTATCCATTTTAAGGAGATATTGAGATGACAAAAGTAATCGTGCCTCACGCAAACAAACGGGAAAAGGTTTTATTTGAAAAATTAAAGATTCAACTAATCGATTCAATCAGTGAAAAAGATGTTGAGAAGGTTATTGCAGAATATCTTAATCAGCATAATGTGCTCCACCTTGCCACCGGTAGAGACAATGAACTTCGATCTACTCCTTTGGAGTATTTTAACAACGGTTTGACCGTGTACATTTTCTCAGAAGGTGGTGGAAAATTTGCTAATCTAAAAGTAAATCCCAAAGTTTCTTTTTCTATTTCTGATTCTTATGAACCCGCAGAAGATTTCTTTGGAGCTTCAGGATTACAGGCGTGGGGTATCGCTCATACCTTTAAGAAGAATGATGACATTAAAAAGTATGAGGAGATCCATCAATACTCCCGTAATCAAGATGCTTTGAGGAATCAGGGACTTGAACAGATGGCTAGTGTTGTAAACTTCAATGTGATTACTATTGAACCTTTAAAATTCCGTTATCTCAATCTTAGAAAGGGTTTTCGGAACGTTACCTGGGAAAAGGAGGAATAGGAAAACCAGAACTTCGTTTGCCATTCCATTCGCTTCAATTAGCAACTCACCTGTTGGGAAACCCCAGCTTCTGTCTTTCCGCATAAATCTCTTCTGAAGTTTTGGCTTGGAATGCTTTCAACGTCTCCAGAATTTCCGGACGCTCTTCAGCAATAACAGGCATAATATCCATCATGTGCTTTTGCATGTGTATGCCTGCGGTAATGGGATCAAGGGTCCCGGGAAGTGGCTCTTTAAACAGGCTAAAAAGGTAATCAATCTCACTATCTTCCATACTTTCCATAAAGTTTCCTCCCCCATAGGGAAACCGTTCGATTATATCTTTTTTCCACCAATCAAGGTAACTCCTCACACCTTCCTTGTTTCTCTTCCCTTCCAGCAATGCGAGCACAACCGAATTGGCTGCCTTCCAACCGCAGATCATACCTCCATTAATGCTTATTTGAGGGGAATAAGCAGCATCCCCTACCAAAAGCACATTGTCCCTGAATGGTTCCGTAACAGGCGAGTATAAGTTTCCCACACAAGAAGTGGTTCTTATTATTTTAAGCTTCTTGAACCAGGGCGAAAAGGCATCTTTTTTCATGACATAATCAGCACTTTTTGTTAAATCCTTTTTGTAACTGAAATCATCAACGGCAATCCAATACTCCCCTTCACGGTGGGTGCAGCACATGCCAAAGATAGCGGGCGCCTCTTTTCCTCCCATCACGTGAATGAGTGCATCAGGGGCAGGAGGCTCAACACCTGTTACATGCCAGAAAAGACACCTTAAGGTCCCACGAAATTCCCGTTCTTTATTGAATCCTAGCCGTTGTGCCATCTTAGAATTCAACCCGTCTGCTGCAATAACAAACGCCCCTTCATACTCCCCGCTGCCATCTCTTACCGTAACGGTTTCTCCCTTTTTTTCAACCTCATGAATAAAGGTTCCCGATATTACCTCGACATCATTCTTCTGGACATCTTCCAATAAACCACGCATAAGTATTTCTTTATCAATTGCAATCCCCTTTCTTGCCGCATCCCCAACCTTTCTAGCCTCTGAACAGTCTCCCATCATGATACACTGACCACTCGGTGAATAAGTGTACATGCCATAGATATTTTTACAAGGACCTTCGTATTTAACACTGATGCCGTTAACGGGGAAATTCAACAACTTCCTTTTGGCGTTAAAATTGATAAAATCACCCCAGCTATATTCATTAATGTTGATCACTTCACCACAAGCCCTTTTAACTTTCGGGATGTCATTTTTCTTTTCTATCAACGCAACTTTTAAACCGTTTTCTCCTGCTACTTTTGCTGCCATAAGACCGGTAGGGCCGGCTCCTATCACGATTAAATCATATTTTTTTGCCATAGCTTTTCACCATACTGTTAAATATTGCTTGACCGAAAACCTCAGTATTTCGGTCAAAAATTCGAAATCCGAAGTACGAAATACGAAACCTGTTCTAATGAATCTTTAGAAAGTGACATTCCGTTGCCAACCTATATCAAATACCATACAATGACAATCTACTCAAGAAAAAAAATAAAGAACTCCTTAATCCTTGCGTGAAATATGAAAAAGGAGTATATATTATCCCAGATTTTGCAGTAGATGGCTACTGCAAATTCTGGGATAATGTATCGTAACCCAACACTCTTTTTTTAAACATACACCTGTATTAAAAGATTTATGTCCGAATTAAACAGCACAGAAAAAATAGTTATAAGCAGTTGTCCTCATGACTGTGGCGGTACATGTCTGCTTAAGTTGCATGTTAAAGGCGGGGTCATAACAAAGATAGAGACTGATGGTGGGGAGGAACCTCAGCTTAGAGCCTGCGCACGGGGACGCGCATATCGTCAGAGAGTATATGCTCCTGATCGACTCAAGTATCCTCTAAAGCGTATCGGAGAAAGGGGGGAGGGGAAGTTCACTCGCATCACCTGGGATGAGGCCTTAGACAAAGTAGCCCGCGAACTTAAACGCGTAAAAGAAAATTATGGAAACGAAGCAATCTTTTACATTGCATACTCAGGAAACACAGGAACGTTTCTCCATAGCCAGCTGGCTGTTTTCAGATTATTGACTATGTTCGGAGGCTTTACACCGTGCTGGGGATCGGCTTCTTTTTGGGGTAGCCTCTTTTCGTCAGAGACAACCTATGGAACTCTTACCGCTGGCCATACCTCTGATGACATTCCCAATGCCCGTTTTATCATCATGTGGGGGTGGAACCCGGCTGAAACCGTACAGCGTACCAATACACCTTACTACCTTTCCCAGGCACGGGAAAAAGGGATTAAAATTGTCTCGGTTGACCCGCGGTTTACTGATTCCGCCGCTGCATTTGCCAGTCAATGGATACCCATACGGCCCGGCACAGATACAGCCATGCTCATAGCAATGGCCTATGTAATGATTACTGAAAACCTTCATGACCGTACATTTCTCGAAGCCTATACCGTTGGGTTTGAAACGTTCAAAGGTTACGTGCTTGGAACAAATGATGGACTTCCCAAAACCCCTGACTGGGCGGAACTCATCACAGGCGTTCCGGCTGATACCATAGCAACCCTTGCCAGGGAGTATGCCACACAGAAACCATCCAAACTTCTCACCCTGGGGGCACCAGGGCGTACTGCCTTTGGAGAACAGTTTCACAGGGCAGCCGCAACTATTGCCGCCATGGCAGGCAATGTTGGAATATACGGTGGAGATCCCGCAGGATTTGGACTCTGCCCTGTTGGCCTTCAACCCAACACCAGCACTGGACTGATAGCAAGGAAAATGCCTGGAGGTTTACCGGAAGGAGCCAGACAACGACCTGCAATCCATATTACGAAGCTCTGGGATGCTATTTTGAGAGGCAAAGAGGGGGGATATAAATCTGACGCCAGGATGGCTTATATTACAAACGGGAACCCGGTGAATCAGTTCATGAATACCAACAAAGCTGTCAGAGCAATAAAACAACTGGAGACAATAGTTGTACATGAACAGTTTATGACAACCACTGCCAGGTTTGCCGATATCCTGCTACCTGTTAACACTCAGTTTGAAAGGAACGATATTGTGCGGCCCTGGCAGGCTGGTCCATACTGTATCTATATGAGTAAAGCTATTGATTCTCTCTATGAATCGAAATCGGACCTGGAAATATGTACAGCACTTGCTGAGAAGCTCGGTATCAAGGGATACAGTGACATTACTGAAGATGAATGGCTAAGGAGCTTTTGGGATGATGCAAACGATATGAGTGACACAAAACCCCTTCCGGACTATGATACCTTTAAAAAAGAAGGTGTCTTTAAAATAAAGATTGATAAGCCTGCCATTTCATTCACCAGGCAGATTAAAGACCTGAAAGCGAACCCCTTCCCCACACCCTCGGGCAAGATCGAGATATATTCTAAGAAGCTGGAAGAAAAAAACGACTCTAAACTTCCGCCCATCCCTATGTATATTGAGCCCTGGGAAGGGAGAAGTGATCCTCTAATAAAAAAGTATCCTTTACAGCTTATCACCACCCATACCAAGCGGCGCACGCATGCGAATATGGCTAACATTACATGGCTCAGGACGCTTGAGCCCCAGACCGTCTGGATTAACCCCGTTGATGCAGCAACAAGAGATATCCATCATGGTAAAACAGTCAGGGTCTATAACGACCGGGGAATAATAGTACTTACTGCTAAAATAACTGAAAGAATTATGCCCGGAGTGGTAAGCATTGATCAAGGGGCCTGGTACAGCCCTGATAAAAATGGTATTGACAGGGGAGGATGCGCAAACGTCTTGCTGAAAGATGAACACTCACCAGCCGGTGCCTTTTGCAGTAACAACTGTCTTGTACAGATAGAAAGGGAATCTCACGATATTTAAGCAGGGGAGATGGCATGCAAATTGGATTCTACTTTAACCAGTCTCGTTGTACAGGGTGTTATACCTGTACCATTGCCTGCAAAGACTGGCATGATATAAGAGATGGTTCTGTACATTGGCGAAGAGTAATTCCACTTGAGAAGGGTACGTATCCTGATGTTTCCCTCTCGTATATTTCCCTTTCCTGCAATCACTGTGAACGCCCTCTCTGTGCCGAGGCTTGTCCCGCTGGGGCAATAACAAAAAGAGAAGAAGACGGTATAATGGTTGTTGACCAGGCGCAGTGCCTGGGGAAAGACATGTGTGAGATGTTCTGCAGACAAGCATGTCCTTATGAGGTGCCCCAGTTTGGAACCGAAGAAAATCCAAAGATGCAGATGTGCACACTGTGCCTTGACAGGTTTTTAGAAAACAAGAAGCCAATATGTGTCGATGCCTGTCCTATGAGGGCACTTGACGCCGGCCCTATAGATGATCTGAAGAGAAAATACGGAGATCTAAAAGATGTGGAGGGATTTGTTTGTTCTGCAGAAATAAACCCCTCTATTATATTCAAGAAACGGTATTGATGTCATACGTCAAGGTTTTGTTTTTGCCAATTCCTAATCTTCCACAGGCTCCACATACTCGATTAAGATCCCACCTGTGTCTTCAGGGTTAAAATAAGCAACTTTGCTTCGCTTCATATCAAGAATTCCATCTTTTGTAACATGCCCCAGCCTTACCCCTTTCTCTTTCATAAGTTCAACCGCCTTTTCGATGTCCGTTACGGTAAAAGCTATGTGGTTTATCCCTGCAGGCGGGTTCCCAAGCATTTTTTTAAAATTTTCTGATATGGGCTGTATCAATTCAAATTCCTGACCGCCAAGCGGAATGAAAGCAAAACGGCTCTCAGCTTCATTTTCATCAAAGGGTGGGATGATTTTTATCTCCCCGTCCTCTATATCATACAGCTTTTTGTACAACTCGACTGAAGCTTTAACATCATCAACAATTATGCCAACATGTCTCACTTTTTCTACCATCTCACAGATCTTCATGTTTCTCCTCCAAAACAAAACATCATTCGCTTCCTCACCACATCCGGTGCTCTTATTTCTTATAACCAGGAAGCAATTTCAATTCTCTGCAAACTATATTTTTAACAGCTTCCGTGCATTCTCACCTAATATTTTTCCCTTATCACTTTCAGAGAGAAAGTCTGCACTTTTAACAGCCTTGATTGTATCCTCCGTATTAAAAATTCCATCAGAACCAAAGAGAACACGATGGGCTCCCCATGAAGAAGTAAGTTTGCGTAATGTGGGCATCATAACCTCAAACCCCATTACTCCCTCTATTTGCGTTAATGTTGAAATGTCTGCATACACATTTCCCGTATAGAGTCCGACCAGTATAGTCTCTTCCACCCACGGATACCCGGCATGAGCAATTATTATAATCATATCTGGAAAATCGACTGCTACATCATCAAGGTAAATTGGTTGACAATATTTAACACGAGTCCCTTCAACAGGAGCTTTTATTCCTGTGTGGAACATTACCGGAATGCCAAGTTCCGTTGCCTTCTCATAGACAGGATAGAGTCTTGTATCATTCGGATAAAATCCAGCATGAGGATTGATCTTAATGCCCTTTAATCCCAGATCATTAACTGCCCGTTCAATCCTCTCCAGAGTTTCCTTCTCTGCCCTGTCAGGATGAGCCGCAGTAAAGCCAACGAAACGATCGGGATGAGTCCTTATAAAATCCGCAACCTCTTCATCCGGGAGATTTGATTGCAGGCGATCACCCAGTTTCCCGTAATCTTTCCCCAGAATTACCGTCTTTTCAACTCCCAAATCATCCATCATTTTGAGGTATTCTTCTTGAGGGATGTAATAGGGACTATTTTTTCCTACAATATGGTTATGACTATCAATAATCATTATTCTTCCTCCTTAACATATCGTTATTGTTAAAACCAGAACACAGAGTATTATTTCTCTTTGTCCTCTGTGGTTTCATGTTTTCTCTTTCTTTTCATAAAACTTATGACAGTACCAACATATCTCAATCCTATTAGATAATCCTTTAAAAAACGGCAGATGGGGGGAAACTGAGACCAATCAACACCTCAGATGGAATACCAGCGGCTTGAGCCATTTTGACAGCCCGATCTTTGAAGGCAATGTATTCAAGCCACTTGCCATTTCTCTTAAGCTTAAGTCTATTTTCCTCTTCAGTAAAACGAGCATCTTTTCTTTTGCTTAAAATTTCAAGGTAGGCATCAAAAAAGGTATGATATGCCGCAATAAAAAGGTTAAAATCCTCTTCTTTTAACTGAAGCAGTTTGCAGCCTACTTTTGTTGCAAGAGGGGAAGACCAGTGTTCCATGTTGTAATGCAGGTCAAGCCCTTCCCGCATCTTGTCTCTGTCTCTTCCGAATTTGTCAGCAACCCCATCCATTTTGTGCTTTATGGTGTTTAGGTCTTCTTCAATTCTTACAGCTGGGAAAAGATCTAAATTCATATGACAATTAACTGGAACAGTCGTATTCCATTCGGTATTGAAGTGTCCCATAGGGCAATGAGGATTTTCGGGAAAGATCTCCATCTGGTAAACCATGGCGTCCGTTTCCTCACCTGTATCGGGCATCTTAATACCTTTCAGTATCAGATGGGTAATTGCCGCTTTTTCAATCGCTCCACCCTTTATGGTTATCATCTCAGCCTGGCCTATCTGAAAGTTGTGAGTTTTTTTAACACACGTTCCGCCTTCAGAAACTTCCTTTAGTCTCCTGGTTGCCTTCTCCTTCATCTCTTTCGCAAAATCTATTAATTCCATTTCATTTATTCTCCTTAAGTGTTATTAGAAGCTCTTTTAATTCTTTGACCCTCTTGGGAGTAGGAAGATCATAGGGACAACGTTCCACACATTGACCACATTCATTGCACTTTTCAAGCAGAGGCAACATGCGTTTGGCCAACTCCAGTGTATAGGCCACATCGTCATTCATCTCTTTTCCGTAACATTTTAAATGAATCATGTGAACAAAGGGGATCATGATGCCCTGCTCGCATGGCATACAGTAGGAACAGCGACGGCAGAACTCCTTACCCAGATCGAAAACTTCTTCCTCTAAACTTTTAAGCTCTGAAGGAGAGAGGGGTTTGCCTTCCTCAAACACATTAACATTAGCTTCGACTTCCCGAACAGATGAAATGCCCGGAGTGACGACCCCAATAGGATGGCTCAGGAAGAACCTTAATGCGAGCCCCTTGCTCTCAATTACTCCTCCCGCCAGAGGCTTCATGACAGAAGTACCCACTCCCATCTGGTTTGCGGTTTCAATTAATGTCTCCAGAGGTTCTTGCTCAATAACATTAAAGGGAAACATGATCATTGCAAACTCACCTGTCTTAACTGCCTCAGTCATGGTAACCGGGTTGTGACCGGTGATAGCGATATGCTTGATTTTCCCCTTAGCCCTTTCTTCTTTCAGGAAGTCAAGTGTTTCTTTCATCACCACGTCAAGTTCACTAAGCTTATTAACTCCATGAACGCCATAAAAATCAAAGAACTCAATTTTCAGATTTTTGAAACTTTTATCGAAATCTTTCTTGAAAGCATCCAGTCCCATCTTCCAGGAGTGGGATCGGGAAGTGATTGTATAATCACTCTTCTTCCTTTTAGAGAGAATCCTCCCCAGTTTTTCTTCACTGTCCTGATAAGCAGAAGCCGTGTCAAAATAATTGACGCCCAACTCGAGAGCTCTTTTTATCGTTTTATCAGACTCTTCCTTTGAGATGCGTGGGAGATACATGGCACCAAAACCCAGTTGTTTTACTTCAATTCCTGTTTTCCCCAGCGTGATGGTCTTCATCTTCGTCTCCTTATTCAAAAACAAATTTTAGCAGTGTGCCAGTATACCCATTTATGCCTTTCGGACTGCCTGAAATCGATACCAGTTTCATAAAATTTCCTTATATACATTCTTAGTGTGGTCCATTTCCTCGCTTGTCACAGAAGTGTCATCCGGTTCAACGAAATAGTGTTGTTGATCACACGTACGAAAAGATTAGAAAGCCTGTTTATTTACCTGAGGATCGTTTGTCCTGAATTTTATCCATAAACTGGGGTGTTATAACCGAAATTCCTTCTTCCTTTGCTGCTTTCACAATTCCTCCAATTACTTTCTTTAAGAAAATATTTGGCACGTTTACTATCTTTGCACAGGCTTCATCTTCCCATTCGATATCCGGGTCATACCGACTACAGGCATATTTAATGACTTCAATAGAATTACCCTTTTCTTGTGGGATTGGAACAGCGTAGGGTCGAGAGTGTTTTGTAAACCAAAACCTTATATTGTCCCTGTATCCATAATCAATTGGTAAAGCTGGAAATCCCTTCCCTTTAAACAACTTGTCTTTCCACTTCCTTTTCATTACAATTTTATCAATGTGTAAAAGGAAGTGATTTTCAACCAGATCCTCATTTCGCTTTAATGGATAACTATCGTCCCAGGTACACTCAAAGACTTGAAAGGCCTCATTCACAATCTCAGGATATGATAGAAGGTTTTGACTGTTATCTGGTGTCCCGCACCGTGTTGACGGCAGTAGTGTAAAGATGCTGTTCTTCATCTTTTTCTCAGTGGATTCACCGGGATATCCCAGCATGACACAGTTTTTCATATATTTTCTTTTATCCGGTATAAAATTGAGTGCGCAAACCTTCGTTCGAACAATATTTACAGCGGTATTACTTGTGCCACGGGCGATAAGCATCATGGCATAATCTTGTCCCCCTGTGACATTATAGGGGAAACAGAGCGAGTAGGGACCCAAATTTGTTCTTCCAGACTCCGCTAACGTACTCACCAGTACAACCGGCATAGGAAAAAAACTGGAAGTCTGATAAAAATTGTCTAAAATGCGTACCTCTGTAAATTCTTCATACATGGATGATACTCCAATTTTATGATATAGGGATAACGAGCTTTATTTATCGCTAACAGTCAAAATCTGGTTCAGTATTCCTTCAGGAAAACTTAAATACCGTGCTCTCTCAGTCTCAATTTTTATAATCTTCATGTCAGGTCTTACATCTTTTATTCCCAGTTTCTTTAGATCTTCTCTTTCCTCCACATTGATAATCTCCCTTGCTTGACGATATTTATCCCCTTCTTTAGGATCGATAATCTCAGCCTTACCCCAGATCTGCAACCCCTTGACCGATTGAAAACCTGAATAGTCTCCGTAAAGACTGACCGACACAGAGGGATTTCCCCTGATGTTTTTCACTTTCATTCCCCCCTCCGTGAGAATATAGATGGTAAGATCTTTGCTGCGATAGCGTAAAGGGGTAGACCGCGGAATATTGTTCAAGCAGGTTGCGAGCGTACAGATTTTATTGTCCGCTAAAAACTCTACAATCTTTTTCTTTAATTCGTCCTGGGTTAATTTTTGCTTCTCTATTTTAAGATTCTCTACAAAATCTTCTTCAAGTTTTTTATCATACTCTTTTTCTGATCCATTGTTCATCTCCACACGTTCCATTTCGAGTCTCCCTTATTAAAAATATGCGTTGATTATACCCTCTATTGCATCTCTTTATAACATAGCTCAACCCAGGAAAAAAGCAAATAATGCAAGTGAGTCGATAACAGAAAAAATATGTGGTTTTTATTGGTTGACAATAAAACCAGTTTCAATTATTGTAAAAATAGTAGACCATCTGATGATTTAAACGGCTTTCAACACAAAAAGTTC
>CBDTTR010000037.1:0-12002 GCA_965363405.1 uncultured bacterium
AAACAATATTGTTCGTGATAGTCCCATCGTACTTGTGACGGAGATAGACCGGTGCGACAAACTGGTATCCTTTTGTGAGAACAGGGTCCACCAGGTATTTAATCCAATCCGAGGTGATACTCCTGAGATCTGAATCTACAACAGCACATGCGTTGACTTTGAGCCGTTCAGCAGTTTCAAATATTGATCGAAGGGCTGTTCCTTTCCCTCCCGGACCCCTGTATATAGAGGTAATTTTCTCTTGCCATGGCTTTATCTCAAATTCCTTAGCTACTTCCCGGGTATCGTCTGTAGATCCTCCATCGGCTATATGAATGACACTTCTCTTATCCTTATAATGTTTAGCCAGGCCATGGGTAACCATCTGGATCACATGAGCAATGGTCTGTTCGTTATTGTAGCAGGGAATACCTACCACGATATCCGCAGTATCGATCTCCTCAATCCGTTTGGAAGTATAGGCTCTCAGTGCAGTATCATAATTCATATTGTACTCCTTTACAGTATCTGTAACAGCGTGTTGGTATAAAAACCATTGCAGCTAACGAATTACAGGTTAGATATCCTCTGAATAAGCCTTGTATAAGTCAAATAAAAATATAGTTAACGTAAATAGCTCAATCTAAACACATGAGGTTCAATAAAATTCAGGTCGAATATATATTTTTCTTTTTTCGCGGACTTTTCTAGCAGCAAGGCGGTATGCCTCCAGGTACTGCCTTGCTACAATCTCCCAACTTACAACATCATTGAGATACCTAAAAAGATTATTTCCCATTGTAATCCTGAGGTCTTCATCCGTAACGATCCTCAGGATATTTTTTTTCAGTGTCTCTTTTGAACTGAAAAGGAGTCCTCCTTCAGATTCAACTGTCTGTTCAGTCAAACCCTCCATTGGAGCAGTTGTAACATAAGGTTTATTCAATGCAATAACCCGCGCCAGTGTTCCAGACTGTGTTTCATCCAATGACGGAAGAACAATAAAGTCACATACTGCCATCACCTTATAGTATATATCTCCTCGAGGAATGAATTGAAAGAATTTTGCAATGCCATTTGTCTCCAGCAACTTGACACTACCAACATACTTCTCAAAATCCGGTTTGTGATTCGGATCACGCATCTCACCAGCAGCAAATAAAAACCAGTCTTCTCCTGTTTGCTCAAGAATTTCGTAATAAATTTCCTGCCACATACTTGTGAGAATATCCCATTTTTTATTGGACTGTATCCAACCTATAAGACCGATAATATGTTTCTCGATAAAATCATCGAGACCGAGTTCTCGTTTCAGGTCATCAACCTGATCAATTGCCCAGCGATAATCGGGTCGTGCACCATGAGGAACTATCATAATATTTGTCGGAATATCCCATCCATAATTTGTAAAAGTCCATTCAAGACGCCATTTCTGATAATGACATTTAAAAAAGACAATCGAACATTTCTTACATATGTTTCTTACAAATTCCTCCTCGAGTGCTTTCATTCGTCCATGAATTGTATGAGGCTCTATAACTACAGGATAGTCAGAAAGCATATCAAGCATTTCAAGAAGGCCCTGGTTTTTATCACCCTCACCGTTTTTATCTACATACTCATAAAGACCATATTCATGCTGAATATGAATAACCTCAGGATCAAGTTTCCTTATGGTATCGACAACCGGGAGGTACCAGTCCTTACGTGACATGTCAATTATTGGCTTAACGAATTCTCCTTCCCCATCAGTATGGGAGATAATATACACCTCCCGTTCAGGTGCCGCTTTTCTGATAAACTCCACAGCCTCCTCGGCAAAAGTGGCTATCCCACACAATCTTGGTGGCCAGCTTGAAATCATTACTATTGGTCGCATTTTTTACCCTCAGAATTTCACATTTCATTACTATCGTGAACGACAAAAGAAAGTTGCCATTGCGAGGAGTGAGATTCCTCGACAGTTGATGCAACATACATAGATAGTCTGTCATTGCGAGGAACGTAGTGACGAAGCAATTTCCTACAAGAGGCTCGGAACAGGCTCCGCAATCCTTTGAGATTGCTTCACTTCGTTCGCAATGACATTCTAAATACTAACTTATTTAAGTTGTTCACTATAAGTTTGGAACAAAATAATTATAATGGTGAACGAGACTTTTTTATACACAAATCAACAAGATCTTTAATATATGCGGTGCCTGCACACATAACCGTATCAGCTCCACCCCAGTAGATCTTTACTGTACCATCATCTTCAGGCACTGCCCCGCATGTGAAGACAACATTATGCACATATCCTGTCACTTCCCAGGGATCTTCCGGCTGAAGGACCCAGTCATCGGAAACACCGATGATCTGAGAAGGATCATCAAGCTTATGCAGAGCAACACCCAGGCGATAGACAGAACCATCCATAGTCTTAAAAACACCATGAAAGATGTTTAACCAGCCAGTTTCTGTTTTGACGGGCGGAGCCCCAGGTCCAATCTTCATCTCATCCCAGTGGTACTTAAGAGGCTTTATCACAACTCTTGAATCACCCCAGTGAATCAGATCGGGGGAATATGATATCCAGATTGACCATGGTGAGATTTCAGTATGGGGTCTGTCCAGACGAACGTAATGCCCATCGAATTTCTGTGGGAAGATAACAACATTCCGGTAATCGGACTGGGTTATAAACGCTATGCGTTCAATGTAATCAAAATTCTCTGTTTGGGCAAGTGCTACACGAACTCCGTGCCGTGAATAGGCACTGTAAGTAATAAGATACTTGTCATCAAGCTGAGTTATGCGAGGGTCTTCAAGACCAAATTCTTCGTATTCCGCAAATATTCCTTCCGATGCTGGCACCAAAAAAGGTTTCGGCCTCACAGTAAAAGAAAAACCATCGCTACTTTCTGCGATACCGATAATTGAGCGTCCATTTCTCAGATGGGAACGAAAGAGCATAATGTAACTGCCATGGTATTTTACCACACCGGCATTGTGCACTGTTTCTACAGGATAGGGCACATCCTTCTTTGCAAGAATGGGGTTTCCCCCATAACGCTTTATTATTGGTTTCTGACCTATCATACCCTATATTCTCCCAAAACCATCTGTAATACGCTCAGTAATCATCATCTCAAAAGAAACCATCTGTCTGAATCTCAATGAAAAGCAGGTCATCTGACCCTGCATTTTCAATTACATTGAGTGGGCCTCTTGGTATATCAACAGATTACCCATTATTAAAATTTCTTTTCTCGAGAACTTTCTCATAGACGTGAATATATTTTTCTACCATGCAATCTACGGTGAAATGCTCTTCAACGCTCCTGCGGCAGTAAGACCTGTCAATCTCTTCGATGTGAGCCACTGCTTCAATTGCTTCATCATTGTTTGAAACAAGGAATCCGTTTTTGCCGTGGTCGATAAGTTCCGGCATACTGCCGCGATTCAATGCTATTACAGGCGTTCCACAGGCCATTGCTTCAACTATTGACAAACCAAATGGCTCATTAAAATTTATAGGATGAAGCAGCGCATACGCGTTTCTCAAAAGTTTGTTGCGCTTTACAGGATCAGCGCTACCGACATATATAATATCCTGATTATCAATAAAAGGTTGCACATGCTGTTTGTAATATTCTTCATCCTGAATGATGCCCGCTATAATAAGTCTCCTGTTACAAGCTCTGGCGATTTCTATTGCCTCCTTCGTCCCTTTGTCATGATGTATACGTCCAAAAAAGAGTAAATATTCCTCAGGCAAAGACTGAAAGTCAAAGTTTCTCAAATCTATCCCGTGATGGATGGTGGCTATATAATCAAGTTCAGGAGTGCGGTCAGCATCACTTATCGATACGTAAAAAACTTTTCCATTATATTTTCTGTATACAGGCAAAATCGAAGGCGATGAGAATCCGTGGATAGTTGAAATTAACGGTGTTGTCACAAGACTGCTGTAAGTTAAGGGAAGGAAATCAAAATGATTGTGAATCAGGTCAAACTCATCCGCCCGTTCAAACAGTTCAGAAATGTGGAGACATTCATATACTTTAGGATTAATATTGCTGTCTTCTTCATACCCTCTTTTACATACTGTATGGAGTTTTCCTTTTGTTTCAGAGTCTGCTGTAGCAAAAAGGGTTACATCAAATCCCCGTGCTACCAGTCCTTCAGTTAAAAGAGAAACCACACTTTCCCAGGGACCATAGTGTCGTGGTGGTGTTCTCCAGGCAATGGGTGAAAGCATGGCAATACGCATAGGTTAACTCCCATTCTTCTGGAGCCATGAAAGCATCTCTTTTATACTTCCTGTTGCCACAGCAATACAGGAATCTGCCGCACCGTAGTAAAGATTTAGCTTATCTCCTTTTTGTGTAAACCCACAGGGAAATGTCACATTGTCAACATCTCCTATGCGTTCATAGGGTTCCCGGGGCCCAAAGATCCATTCTTCAGATCGTCTTATAACCTTTACAGGATTATCTAAGTCCAGCAGTGCCAGTCCCAACCTGTACACATCACCACTTGCCATTTGTTTGACCCCATGATAGAGTATGAGCCACCCTTCAGATGTTTTTAGCGGGGGGGATGCCAAACCGATTTTATGAGCGTCCCACCAGGCACCAGAGCGTGCCTTAAATAAAATGCGGTGTTCTCCCCAGTGTTTGAGGTCAGGAGAAAACGATATCCAGATATGTGCCTGAACAGAGGGGTGAGCAGCCGGTACCGGCCGATGAATCATGGCCCACCGTCCATCAAACTGGATCGGGAAAAGGGCTGCATCCTTGTCCGTCGGCAGCATGGCTGGACCCAGCCGCCTGAATATTTTAAAATCATCGGTCTCGGCTATTGACACCAGAGGACCATCCTCTGAGTACGCTGTATAGACAATTGCCCATTCCCCATGTTCTTCAAGGAAGGTTATCCTTGGATCTTCAATACCCCACAGCTCCTCAGGATAGTGGTCAGGGTCTGCTAAAAACGTAGGCCGGCTGTCGATCTTCCATCCATCCAGACCGTTATTACTGCGAGCTACTGTAAGGTGGGATATTCCCCGTCTGTCCTCAACACGCATGAGCAGTAAGGTTTCATCACCAAATAACGTTGCCCCTGTATTAAAAACTGAATTGACAGGATAGGAAATATCCTCAGGGGTAATTATCGGATTTTTGGGATATCTTCGGAAAAGATCAAATGTTTTATCCATAAAAACTCCTTATTCGTCATTTGCTTTTTCTCCTTCTACTCTTGCTGGTATTGACTGACGGTGAAGGTTGCACCAGGATATTATCAGCAGAAAGTTTGTGCATTGCTATGAGGGAGAGAAGCCAGGCAAGTGTTGACTCAGCACCCTCATTCTGGTTAACCCCATCTGCCATCAAACCATCTCTACATCCTCCGGTTTTTGGGTCATACAAAGGTGTGTTAAGATCATTTTGACCAAGAAACCAGTTAAAACAAAGTCTGGCAGTATCTATCCACTTTCTGTCCCTCGTCACATTAAATGCTTCTACTGAAGCCTCAATCATTGCATGTGCCTCCATTGGTTGCTGATCAAATCGGGCTTTGATACCATTTCTTTCATACCAGCCATTATTACCAACAGGAACAAAATGTCCGTTCTCTGTCTGTATCTTTATTAACCATTCAAGGGTATTGAGACCCATATCAACCATATCACCCCGCTGCATCCACTGCCCTGAAAGAAGTAATGCGTGGGGAAGCTTTCCACTCGCATAAGTTAATTTATCTTCAAGCCAGGGCCAATCTTCGGTTGCATATTTTCTGAATCTTCTAAAAATTTCTTTTGCCATTACCTCACGAATTCTTTTTACTTCACTATCTCCAGAAAACCTTCGCAAGTATGCATGTATTCCAACCAGTGCAAAAGCCAGTGCCCGGGAATCCCCGGCATTTTCAAATGGCTTAATAGCTTTATCCAACAGCGTTGTGATCATTGCAAGTTGCCCCGGGTCTTCCAGATATGCTACTGCCATACCCAGTCCCCACAGTGCCCTTCCATGAGAATCTTCTGATCCCTGTTCTTCTGTCCATTGACGGGAGTATGTCATGAAGTTGTGAAATCTGCCGGTTTCCTCATTGAAAGCGTACTGGAGGAAACTCAGGTAGCGGTTGCTCAGTGAATAGAGCAGGGTTTCATCAGAGGGGGAAAACTGATTTGCCATGGTGGAAACCAGAAGAGCTCTGGCATTATCGTCTGTACAGTATCCATGGGTACGGTCAGGGATTGTATGGGTTGCATGCTGGAGAATCCCCGTATCATCGGTAAGTGCCTTAAGATGGTCCAGTTTTAACTCTGGAAGCTCGAAGGTTGTAATTGATTCAGGTATTTTGGAAAAGCGTATGAGATGTGGATGCCGTGATCGTTCATGCCTAACCTCAGTAAAAACTTGTAAATATTTACGCGCAACCTCTTTCCAGACTGCTTCACGACAAAACGTATACGCCTTTTTTCTTATCGCATGGCGCTCAACATCATTATCGAGTAAATCAACAATCTGCTCCGCAATGGCATCGTGATTTTTAAAGGGGACTATTCGTCCTCTACCATCAGAAAGCATTTCAGAAGCATACCAGTATGGAGTTGAAATAGTAGCCTTTCCTGTCCCCATTGCATATATCAAGGCACCTGAAACAATCTGGGCTTCTTCAACATACGGAGTA
This sequence comes from uncultured bacterium, assembly GCA_965363405.1. GTDB lineage: Bacteria > Desulfobacterota > WTBG01 > WTBG01 > WTBG01 > WTBG01. The sequence continues at coordinate 6,661 of CBDTTR010000037.1, forward strand.
ATATATAAATCTGCAGCACCCAGAAATTCACACAGCTCCTTAAGTTCAACAAAGCGGTTTTGAAATATGACATGTTCACTGACTTTCAGGTTTTGTGCAAGTTGCTGTAATCTTATTCTATATTCTTCACCGTTTACCCTTAAAACGTGTGGGTGTGTGGCACCGAGGATAATGTAAGTAACATCGGGATGCTGTTTTATAACCTCGGGAAGTGCTTTAATCATATACTCAATACCCTTGTTCGGTGAAAGAAGACCAAAGGTTAAAAGAACCTTTTTGCCTTCAACACCAAATTGATCTTTGTAAAAGTTGGGATCAACAAAAGGAGTGTCGTGAATGCCATGGTGGATAAAAGCTATCTTTTCTTCAGGAACAGAATAGATATCCATTAGAAATTCACGCGCTTTCTCACTCATCACAACAAACTTGTCAGAAAGTGCCACAAGTTTATTCGTGACTTCCCGGCATTCCTGAGAGGGATCTTTTAGAACTGTGTGAAGTGTAGTTACAACCGGCATACGAATATCACTTAAGAGTTTTAGAATATTGCTGCCTGCCGGTCCTCCGAAAATTCCGTATTCATGCTGAAGGCACACAATATCAGTCTGGTTTATGTTAATAAATTCAGCAGCAACTTTATAGTCAGAAAGCTTGTTTTGATTTATTTCAAAATGAACCTTTGCGGGATATGGGTACCCCTTTAGTATATCATTCATCACCACTGCCCAGCAATCGATATTTGCTGATTCTGCCGACAAAGCCCCCACCACATCTGTCGTAAACGTTGCGATACCGCACCGTCGGGGTGAATAGTTACCAATAACAGCAACAGAGTTTATTCCCTCATGGTATCGGATAAGCGATGACATAATACTCTCTCCTTCCCTTTCGAAGCAAAGCTATTCTAATCTTAGCAAAGTAATAGAAATATTATAATAAGTTTAGGTAATTGTAAAGGTTTTACGATTAGAGAATAGGGATATAGAACGAGAATGTTAAACAATATTTTCTTTAATGAGTTGATAAATCATGTTAGCCTCACTTAAACAATTCTGAATTTAAAAACAACTGATTGTCCATTTTTTAAATGTTATCCAGATAATTACTGAAAGCAATATCTTTTATTGTCGTTCAGCTAGTCTACTTAAGCAAAAGCGCTCTCTTCACCGGAATCTTTAATAAAGAGACAGGAGGTATTAGTCAAGTGAAGAATTTCATCCGCCATAGTATGCCATCCTACCTCTTTGGGAAAGCCAAATATATTCAGGTCTGCAGGAGGAGCTTTTGAAAGAACCTCCTTAAAGCTCCCCACCAGCACTGACACCTCTGTTTCCCTGGGCATCCGCACAAGCTCTGCAACCCTTCGAAATTTAGATTTTACCTTCTCCTGATCTTCCTGCGTTTCTGCCACAGACAATAGTCGAATAGTACACTCCCAATTTTGCTCCAGCTGCAGGGCGGTAAGGAGTGCCAGATCCTGATTGGGGCTTCCTGAACGCAACCACACATTTACCTTCTCTTTTTTACCAAATCCAGCTTTTGCATGAAGACGGAGCATAATAATACCCATCTTCTCTCTAAGTGCGATGATAATCATTTTTTCTAATCGCTTAGTCTTTAAGTTCTCCTCACTCATGGTAAGGAATAGAATATTTGGCGGGAAAAACATACCTTTCATAACCTGGGTGATAACGCTAATACCTTCTAAAAAATTATGGGACTCAATTACCGTCGCAACCGTAAAAATCCCTTCCTCTCTTATTGGTGCTACTAACTGATTTAATTGATCCTCAAGCTCCTCTGTGGTGTCCTGATTATTGATATTCTTAGAGGGGGTTTTCCCACCCAGTAGAAAATCCGCCATTTGACTAATTTTACTTTCAACTCCCTTCTCAACAATTTTCACAGAAAAAATTCGTAGCGTTCCCCGAGGGAAAATAACATCTCTTATGAATGTAATTAAAGAACTCCACTCCGCAGGAGTTTCAACAGGAATCATCAAATGAGGTTTCCACGATTTAGCTTGTTGTGGCAGTCGGGCTGATGTTTTTGCTGCCCATTCTGCTATGGCATTAAATAACGCACTGCGCACATCTCCCCATGGCGTCTTAAGGCAACGCTTAACCTGTACTCCATAAATAATTGGAATTATGACAATAGCCACCACTGCAAATAGAGGGTTAATTAAAAACATAATGGTGCTACACCATATACTCCCTATTAATGGAATCAGTAAAGGGATATCAAAAGTGGGACGAAAAGAGGGAATCCCCGTTGCCTTTTCAATAAGGACAGCCGCATTGATGGTTCCGTAGGTGATGAGGAAGAACATGGTTAACAAAGAGGCAATGGTATCCAAATTCCCTAAGAGCAGAGTAGATTCGACCAAAAGGCCTGTTATCAGTATGGCATTCCGCGGTTCTCCTTTCCGACTTCTGGCTGCCAATGTCTTAGAAAAAGGGACTAAACGATCCTGGGCTAAGGCCATCAATATGCGGGGAGCCCCTACCAAGGATCCCAGAGCGGAAGAAAGGGTGGCACCCATGATACCAGCGACAACTGCCCAACGCCAGAGAGCTACATCCATCATGATTGTATAGTTTGATTTTAATTGTTCAGGATCAGCTACATTTGCATACCACCATGCAGCTGAAATATAAATAATCAATCCGACTCCAATAGCTGAAAGAATTCCCAGTGGTAAACTCCGTCGAGGTTCCTTGAGATCACCCGACATAGCAGCTCCGGCAGCGATGCCTGTTACTGCAGGGAAGAAAATTGCAAATACTTTCCAAAAGGGAACATCAGTAGTTTTAGCCCAGAGGATAATCTGATGACCTCCTTCTCCTTTTCCCAAAAAGAATGAGACCAGGGAGAGTGCAACAATTGCCATAATCAGATACTGTACTTTCATGGCAATCTTAGCCCCGATATAGGAAAGAACCAATAAAAACAATAACACAATGGCAGAAATCAGGTGCATATTATGGTCAGGAAAAATGCGAACCCAGACTTCTGTAAAACCAATAATATACAAAGCAATACTAAACGTCTGTGAAAAATAGAGAGGAAGACCAATAGCTCCTCCTGCCTCTAGTCCTAAAGATCGAGAAATAGCTGAATAGAATCCACCTGCCCCAATCCTAATATTAGTAGTCATCGAAGATAAAGATAAACCAGTAGTTATGGTTGCCACATGAGCCAATAGGATGATGACCAAAGTAGCACCCAGCCCGACCGTTCCCACAACCCATCCCAAACGGAGATACATAATTACCCCAATGATAGTCAGAATAGTTGGGGTAAAGACACCTTCAAAAGTACCAAATTTTTGTTTGCTCATTTTATTTCTCTCAAGGAAGATGTGTTACCGCTGTTTGGATTTCTTCATCCGGGGTTTTTCTGAGTTTTCTCCAATCTCTAGTGCAACCTTAACCTTTTTAGGTACATCAGGAGACAATTTTACTGATGCAAATGAAACAACAATTCCTGTCTCGATCACACTTGCCCCTTTAGTTCCTGAGATATCAATAGGTTCTTTTTTGATGTGTGAGATGTCCTTGAGCAAAGAGGGGACTCCTATAATCGCTACCTGATCCGGTATCACGTTGTAAGAACGCATCACTTTTCCTTCAGGGAGCGTCCCCACCAACTCGGGAATCACAGGAACCATCTTTGTTGCCCTTTCTTCCATTACTACTATTGCCTCACCAGGATTTATCTTGACGACTTTCAACCCTGGTGGCATAGATAAATTCTTATTCGTAAGAGAGAACTCATTTTCTCCCGGTTTACTATTTTCCAAACTGAGTGAGAGCCCTATCTGTTCAGGCTTTAGTTGGAGGAGGAGATGCCGGCTTCCTGAAAGCTGCACCTCCGCCTTATCTACTGATCTATAAAAATACCCCTCTTCTTACCTCATCTAAGAGCTTTGTTAGATTTTTAAGATCTATGATGTTCCTTCTTTGCGCTTTCAGATTGTATTTTTTGTTTTTTCAATAACAAGTTTCACTTCATCAATCGACCGCTCGTCAGAACTCAGAACGGTAAAAAACGACTACCAGTAAAATCATCCCGAAATCCTTTAACTTTCCAAACAAAGGATTTATACTTACACGAACCCCATAAATCGTGTTTAAAGCTGTTCTCATACTACTAAAAAACCACATGCCGCAAAAAGCAAGCCAATGCCACCGAGACAACCAGTAGCAATGAATAATCATACACTCATAATCTCTCTCCTTTATTTTTTTCTCTCTTTTTAAAAGATATAAAAAATCCAATAATGATACCCATTAGGAGCGCTACGAAGATTATAATCGTTCTGCTTGTTTGAAAAGACCAAAAGAGAAATTGAATGGTCACAACCTCATAATTCTGCATAGTAAAAATGATCAAAAAGATCAATAAGAGTATTATGAGTATCCATTTCCAACTCATCTATAACCCTCCCTGTAAACCTAAAGCCATTTTTTTCTTTTAAAGTAGATAATCATCCCCAACCCAATAAGCATCATCACCCCCAATGCAGACAGGTAGCCATACCTCCAGTTGAGCTCCGGCATATTCCAGGGAGAAGCCTCGGGGTTAAAATTCATCCCGTATATTCCTGCGATAAATGTGAGTGGCATAAAAATTACCGCAATAACAGTCAATACCTTCATCACTTCATTCATTCTATTGCTGAGAGTCGCGAGATAGGTATCAACCATGCCGGAGACTACATCACGATAGGTTTCCAGAGTATCAATTACCTGAATGGTGTGATCGTACACATCTCTGAGGTATATCCCGGTTGACTCTTTAATGAGTGATGATTCCCCTCTTGTTAACCCATTAACAACTTCTCTTAAAGGCCACACTGATTTACGCAAAAATATCATATCTCCTTTTAGTCTATGTATTTCCTGTGAGGTTTCTGATGTCGGATTGCTTACCAACTCTTCTTCCAGGTTCTCTACCTTTTCTCCAAGTTTTTCCAGTATGATAAAATAGTTATCAACAATCATATCCAGTAAAGCATAGGCGAGATAATCTGCACCCATTTTCCTAATACGGCCTTTGGAACCCCTCATCCTTTCTCTGATAGGGTTAAATACAGCTCCTTCCTGCTCCTGGAATGAAATAACAAAATTAGAGCCAATAATTAAACTCACTTGCTCCGCACCTACCTCACCATTTTTATCATCATGGTAGATCATTTTTAAAACAACAAATAGATAGTCATCAAAATCTTCTACTTTGGGTCGATGTCCCGTATTAACAATATCTTCCATAACAAGTGGATGTAAGTTGAAATGTTTGCCAATCTTTTCAATAACATTAACCTCGTGTATCCCATC
>CBDTTR010000038.1:0-11883 GCA_965363405.1 uncultured bacterium
AAAACCCCAGCTTCACTTCTAAATACAGAGTATCTCTGTTTTTAAATTGTCCAAGGAGCTGACTGCTATGCCCATAGAACAGGTTCATGCCCCCGGAGACAATCAGGTAATCTCTCAACTCATATTCCAATCTGGGACTGATTTGCCAGTCATTATCATCACCCCAGGTGATGAGGACGTTGGGCTTCAACCGCTCATGCATAAAATCAGTAGAGATTCTTAGGCTGAGCATAGTTTCTGCCTGGTCAAGAACATCAGAGGTGGGACCAAAGAGGTATTTGTATCCATCTTCCTTTTCTCTCTCCATCCAGAATTGAATGAATTGAAAGCTGAACATCCAATTGGTCCAATAATATTTATCAACTCCCAAAACATAATTATACTGATCAACCTTCCCCACACCAACCTGGTTGTCTTTAGTCCCATAGCCATTGGTAGTGTTCCTGACGTAGGCAAACTCACCCCTGAAATTGTATCCTCTTAAGAATCCCTTGGTAAGTGCTTTAGAAAATGAGAAGCCGAACGTTTCCGTTTGTGCATATCTATCCTCAAAGGTAGCAACAGCACCTGGTAAGAAGGGCAGACCAAATGGTTTAATGCCCATGAAATATCTTGACATATTATGACTGTTTCCATGTAAGTAGTTAAGTGTATACTCAAACCCGTTTATAACATCCAGCCACCTCACACCGATCTTAGTATTGTCAAACGTTTTCCCAGGTCTTTTCTTGTGTATAACTACATCCGCTCCAAAATTTCTTAAGACATCTAACCTCTCCTCCCCTTTATTCATTGCCCGGACGGAATAGGGAGCTCCGGCAGGTGCAAGGAAGTTGGGTTCAAAATCAGGAATGATCAAGAGCTGTAGTGTTCCGTTTACAGTAGGGGCATACTCAAATTTCATCATCCAAAGTGGAATTCTTATGTCGGAATCAAGCGATCTCTGAAGCTCCAGATTAAATTCCCTCATATCTAAAGGGTTAACAATATCCAGAATCTTAACCCCGTCTGCGGTTCCCCACACTACCTGTTGCTTTCCTATGCGAATATCCAGATAGTCCGAAAGGAAATCAATATAGCACTCCCTCAACCAGTCTGTTCCCCTGGTGCGACTCAACTTTTTCCTATTGCCTTTGTGACGCCGCCATTTACTTTCCGCATCATAGGCACTGTCATACCATTCGCGAAAGATAGCAAATAAATGAATATTGTCCGTTAATTGATACTCGGCTTCCAGCTGGATGGTATTCCTGATCTTATAGAATTCATCCACATCATCCAGGTCTACCGAAGTCGCATTCTTTATGAACCCTGACAATGTAAGTTTATCTGCATCAATAAGTGAAGCATGAGCCGGAAGCTTTATTGCAAAAGCAAACAGGGTTAATGTGAGACTAAATATCAATAGAAGATTTTGTTTTTTCATTTGATGCCCCCTTTACCATTTTGACCGCATTAAAGTTTTTTCAGTAAAGAAACTTTCTTGCAGATTACTATTAAACTTTATATCTTTTTCTTCAAATCCTATAATGGTTATATGACCAGTGAGCTGATCTTTTCCCTCTAGAAAAATCTGGGGAAGACAACCATTTTCCCAGGTTGCATATTCTTTGACAAAAGTCTTCCACCTTCTTCCAGCAGTGTCATAGACCTCATCAAAAATAAGGCCCGCAAAACGTTTATCCAGCCACACAACGCGTTTGGAATAATACCAGTCTTCCCTCCTGGGTTTGGCTTCTATTACATAGCAGTCCGTATCTTTATGGTAGGTCTTATCATTAAAGGTAGAGGTATGCCCACTAAACGTTTTCTCACCTAGTAGCTTATACGTTTCGTCTTCCCACTTTCTGGTGGACATCTCCTCTGTCGTAAACTCTGATCCCATGAAAGGATCATCTGCTTCAGATTGAGAAACCCGACGCACCTTTCTCAAACTGGGGAGCCAGAGCCAGATCTCCTGATTCTTTTCAGGATCGAGATATGTCCAGGTTAATACTGATAAACCCTTAATATTTTGCGGCCCCAGGATGACTACCAAATCTTTATAGTCAAACACGTCGCTCTCCTTACCGAGAAGGATGCGATAACGTCCCCAATCCCTATTCCTGGCAAAACCCTTTTTATTAATTAGTTTTATCAGGCCAATTCCTTTATAGTCCTGAGCAAATTTTGTAAACTTGACGTAAAGATTGATCCTCATCAAATCATCTGCCGAAATACCCGGATAAGGCTTCCAGGTTTCACAGCAGGTAGGACAGTCTGGCGAAGTTGGCTTCAGTTTTATTTCTTCACCCCAGCTGACAGAAGTGTAAAACAAATTTATAACTAAAAAACCAGCTGGCAGTAAAAATAGCAGTATTCTTTTCATCCTCTCACTCCTTTCATTTAGTACAAACGCATACCTGGTGTCTCGTATCGTAATTTCCTATACTCATATAAGTAACTACCTGTCATTGCGAGGAGCTTTAGCGACGAAGCAATCTCCTGAAGAGAATCGGGACAGGCTCCGCAATCTTCTCAAAAAGGCTTGGAACAAGCTCCACAATTTTCAAAGAATGAGATTGCCACGCCCTTCGGGCTCGCAATGACATGCAAACATAATAAATACTTTTTCATCAGTGCGTTACACCTTATTGCTTTTAAAAGTAGCTCCCACCCCCTCTCTTATCAAGTTTCAAATTCCAAATTCCAAATAATAATTTCTGCTTATTTGGAAAACTCCAGTTAGATTATCCTGATGAAATTATTAACAATACTGGATTCCCGCTTGCGCGGGAATGACATGTTTTTTCAATCGGTTACATCCTTGCCTGTCATCCCTGCGAAAGCAGGGATCCAGGAATTAATAGACAACTGGAGTATTCCAAATAAGCGAATAATAATTTTTAAATTAAATGTCCAAAAACAATCTTTTTGTCATTTATACTTGTTTGAGATTTGCAATCTGTAATATGGAATTCCACCTTAAAATCCATACCACTTTGTAATCAGAGACCTTCCATCCGGAGTTAAATCCATGGTGACACTCTTCAACTCTGTATATTCCATAAGGCCTGCCTTCCCCAATTCTCTTCCCAGGCCACTCTGCTTATAACCCCCGAAAGGAACTTCGTTGAAGAAAGCACCGTAGCTATTAATCCATATAGTACCAGCCTTTATTCTCTGAGTAATGTTATGAGCCTGATAGATATCTCTGGTCCAGATACTTGCCGCTAATCCATAGGAGGTAGCATTGGCCAACTCGATAGCTTCATCTATTGTCGAGAAGGTGCTTACCGAAAGCACTGGCCCAAAAATTTCTTCCTGGAAAATCTTCATCTGCGGAGCAACATTATCAAAAATGGTAGGCTGCACAAAAAATCCTTTCTCAAAACTGTCACCTTCAGGAATTTCACCACCTGTTAATAATGATGCTCCCTCTTCAATGCCAGAGGAGATATAGCTCAAGACCTTTTCTCGATGTTCTCCGGAGATCAAGGGACCCATCATGGTTTCAGGATCAAGGCCATTTCCTAACTTGATTTTCCTGGTTTTTTCAACTAACCCTTCAATAAATTCATCATGAATATCTTCCTGAACAAGCAACCTGGAAGCTGCTACGCACATCTGACCCTGGTTAAGAAAAATGGTTGCCAGTATTCCATTGAGTGCTGCTTTAAGATCAGCACTTTTCAAAACGATGGCAGGAGATTTTCCTCCCAGCTCCAATGCAACCTTCTTTATATTAGAGGAAGCTTGCCTCATGACCTCACGGCCTGTTTCTGTACTCCCCGTTAAGGCAACCTTATCTACCTGAGGGCTAGAGGTTAACTCTCTTCCAATCTCAGAACCCAGACCGGTAACAACATTCACCACACCAGGTGGCAGATCGGTTTCTTCCATCAGTCTGGCTAATTCTATAACAGTTAGTGAGGTGAGTGCAGAAGGTTTAAGTACAACCGTGTTCCCTGTAATGAGAGCCGGTGCCAGTTTCCAGGCTGCCATCAGAAGAGGATAATTCCAGGGAATGATCTGAGCAACAACACCTACCGGCTCGTAAAGGGTGTAGCTCATAACAGGTGCATTAACTGGGATGGTCTCCCCCTTAAGCTCACAAGACATGCTGGCAAAACTTTCAAAGGTGTCAGCAGCAGCAGGAATATCTATGAGTGTACTTTCCTTAATAGGTTTCCCATTGTCAAGAGTTTCAAGCCTTGCCAGTTCACTGGCATTTTCCCGGATAAGCTGGGCAATATGCCGGAGTATTTCTCCCCGATCCTGATAACTCATCTTTGGCCACTCACCCCGGTCAAAAGCTACTCTTGCAAACTGTATCGCTTTTTTGGCATCAGGTGTTTTGCCACGTGGAATAAGGCCATTTACCTCTGAGTTTGCAGGATTGATGCTCTTTAACCACTCCTTCGACTCACTTTCACACCACTTACCACCGATCCACATCTTATAAATATTATCAGTCAAGGCATTCTCCTTGGGTAATTTCATAAAATCTTGTTGATTTCCAGCAATTGATTGCAAAACACAAAGCAACTATTCAATTCATTGTCATTCCTGCAAAAGCAGGAACTGTATCCAAGCAAGGTACCACTTCTGGATTCCTGCTTCCGCAGGAATGACAGCTCTTGTCTTATTCTACAGGAGCTTGTTTCCACAATTTGAATATTCTATAGAAGGGCGGATACCATCTGGATAGATCACCAATGTTACCTTTTTGCAGCCGGAGTTTTTTCTGGGTAGTAGCAGCAAATGGATCAATAAGGCCATTGAAAATGGCTATCCACTGCTGTTTCCTGCCTGCGAGAAGAAAATCAGCATCCTCATCGTTACTCACCTTGACGATTTTCCCCTCCTCAAAATGGAAGTTGCAAACCTGATTGTTATCCATCAACTTGATGGCATATTTGACAGTAAGGTGAGTGGATTTGCCTAATCGTTGTGCTTCTTCATCCTGATTAACGAGAGTTACTACCCTTTCAATATGTTCCTTTGAGAAAGCAGGATATTTTACTTGTGTCTCTTCTTTCAAAGAAACTTCCTTCTCTTCCTTCACTTTATTTTCCCCAAGGCTTTTGCCCAGGTGAGTCATCATCGCCGTTTCTTCTAAAATCTCAGTCAGAAAGAACGCCTCCCAGAGATCATTCCCGATAGCTACTGTACCGTGTTCTTTAAGTATAATAATGTTACTGAGCTCTAGCGCTTCAATAACACCATCCAGTTTGGTTACAGAAGGGCTATCCTGGGGAATAATGGGTATATTATTGCCCAGGAAGAGAGAAGACTCAAAAGTCATTGGTTTTAGTCCTACTCCTGCTATGGCCAGAACATTCGTGTATGGGGGGTGAAGGTGCACGACTGCCTTTGCTTCAGTATTTTGATAGATAGCGGTGTGCATCCTGGTCTCAGTTGAAGGCTTACCTTCTCCTTTAATTATCTTACCTTTTAAGTCCATTACTAAAAAATCTTTGTCTTTAAGAAAACCGAGTGCAGCTGTATGGGCAGTCATTAAAAATTCTTCCGAATTTAATCGGATACTCAAATTACCTCCCCAGGCAACAATTAAACCCTTCCTATATGCCTCTTTTCCTATATCTATTATTTCTTCCTGATGCCTTTCTATCTGTTTAGAATCCATAAAACCTCTTATTCAACTGGTACCGATTAACGATGCATGACACATTAATTAATTCTGCATTCGTTGCAAGTGATCTAAAGTGAACTAAAGTGTCTAAAGTTTTTAAATTCGAGACCTTTTGTTTAATCCTTCAATTCCGCAATCTGCAATCCGAAATCCACATTCGTCTAATTCCCCAATTCCTAAATATTTGGCACCCTGTATCTTGCGCTCTACACCGTGCACCCTACCACTTCTCCGAAACATAGCTCAGTGAGACCTTTTCAACTTGGGGCACAAAGCTTTTAACCCCTCTGGGTACTATTTCATCACCAGCAAAACAGAGTGGATGATTATTATCCCCAGCCGGCATAGTATAATCCGTTGGATAAAGATAACAGGGAATCCCAAGCTCCTTAGCCAGAACTGCGGCAAGGAGAGAGCCTCCCTGACAATGGGCCGTGTCCCTCTCTACCCGCTGGTAGAAAAAAAATACCCGATCTACCTTTTTCTTAGCAAGGCAATAACCAATCATGTTATCCGAGATTAGAATAGTTTCATATCCCTTAGAGACAAATTCACTCAGCCTCCTGCTAAGGGTGGTTTCATAAGGTCTTGATTCCGCATAGAACAGACTCCATTTTTGAGCAGGATGATGTCCTGTTAAAAACTCCACAAAATCTTTTCCTGGTATACCAAAGATGAGCAGGTACTTTTTAATTTTTCATCCCTCCCTCAATATTTTCCCAGCCATAAGGAAGCTCCCCGGGATCAATGATACCCCCAAAGGTAATTAAGCGAGTAATGTATCGAACCGGAGTAAGGTCAAAGGCAGGGTAATAACCATCCACTCCTTCTGGATATAACCGCTTACCTTTGTAGTAAAGGAGCTCCCTCACATCTCTTTCCTCAATAGGAATCTCCTCTCCCGTAGCAGTACTACCAGGTTCCTGAACCAGCACATAAAAAGGAACCTGAAATGTTTTTGCAGCTATTGCCAGTTGAAAGGTTCCCACCTTATTTACTATATCCCCGTTTAAGGCTACACGATCTGATCCCACCATTACCAGTTGACAATGCCCTTCCGAAAGGATGCTCCCCACTGCATTATCCGGCAACATGGTTACATCAAAACCATCTTCAGCCAGCTCCCAGGATGTCAACCTCCCCTGAAAATATGGTCTGGTCTCTGTGGCATAGAAACGTATCTCTTTCCCTGCTTCTCTACAGGCTCTGCCTATCAAAACCATCTCACCGCTCACATTACAGTGGGTCAAAAGAGCATCCCCACCTTTAATAAGCGAAGCAGCATAGTCTGCTCTCTTTAAACGCATTTTTTTGAGGTTTTCGAGGTAGGCAGATATCTCAGCTTCCAAACATGAAGAAACATCTTCCCCTTCTCCCTCAGCCTTTTCAGCCCACCCCAGAATTTTTTTGTTTAAATCTTTGAAAGCAAATGTTGGACGGGCACTTTCCAGTGCCCAGGCTACCTTTCTCAACCTGGGGAGAATCACTTCAGTCTTTTCTCCCCTGTTATGCCTCGCCGTCAAAAGGAAGGTATAGAACACCGTCAAAACCTGACCAAAAGCTCTGGTTTTCATCTCGGTTATTGCTTTAGCTGCTTCCAGATAACTTTCTACAGCAATATATACCTTCTCTTCCGGAAGTTTCGTCTCATCCAGGATAAAAACCTTATCATCCTCGATATTTACTGACCAGGCCAGGGGAGGAAGTTCCATCCTATCTACCATCCATGATCTTAACAGCTTCAAGGGCAATATCTATCATTGCCGCTTCAGTTTCATAATACTTGGGATTGATGAAACCTATCTCTCCAGTGATGAGATTATCACTCACTGCTAAAATAGAACATGCTTTCACTTCGTAGAGCTGGGCTACCGTTAGAAGACTGGCTGAAACCATGTCTACTGCCTTAACCTTAAGCTCCCTCATCTTTTCAACTCTCTCTCTGGTCTCTCTAAGCAATGCATCTGTAGTCCATACAGTACCCAGATGGTATTTAATCCCTGCCTTCTCTGCTGCTTTTACGAGGGCGCTGGCTACTTTTATATCGGAAACCGTAGAAAAATTATCCGGGACATAATAGGGGGTCGTCCCCTCACCCCTTACAGATCCAGTTACAATAACCAGATCTCCTACGGAGATGTCTTCCCGCAAAGCGCCACAAGAACCTGTTCTAATTATATGCTCAGTTCCCGCAGCACATACAAGCTCTCCCATAATGGCACTGCTCGGACTATAGAGCCCCCCATTGAGTGCTGTAACCTTAGTCCCTTTATATAGGCCTGTGTGCATGCGGTAGTCCATGTAAGTAAGATTCTCAACCGGATTCTTAAGCTTCTCAACAATTGCTTCTAATCTTTCTGCGGGTCCAGGCATAATTGTATAGCTTCCTACAACTCCTGGTTTCAGTTGGACCATTTCCAGTAAATCTTTCGCACTTAAGTGCACATCCTTTTTCATCTCCATTTTATTCTCCATTCCTTTATTTGCCACTCTCATGGGCTATAATCCCAGCCACCTTTTTCGCCGTATAGACAGATGATTCAAGAGAGGGATACCTGAAAAAATCACCTACCATAAAAACATTTTTTTTGTTGGTGGTAACATCCACTACCTTCCCCCCTGGTTGCATCACCGTAATAGCAGGAGACCATCCCACACGTTCAATGATTTTGTAGTTATCAAAGACAGCGCCCAAATCACCATCCGGTCGATAGAGAAAGATGCCACAGATGGAACGACCGTCAGGCAGGTGTCGTAATTCTCCACCGTGCACTCCATGGGTATTTCCCACTTTGGGGAAAATTATAAGTTCGAAGGGGCGATACTTGGGAGCGATAGTTTCTAAAATAAACCCTCTGGTTTTCGAAGCAAAAACTTCAAAATCCACTTCAGGCATAAGTGGCTTTATGCTCTTTTGACCGGTTGCAAAGATACAATAATCATAAGGACCTTCCATCTCGGGTTGTCCTCCTCCTTTTCTCTTGCCTTCTATTGAAACCATAAATCCTTTCTTCTCTTCATAGATGACTTTTCGCACCCGTGCATTCACCCTCACCTTTCCAGACAAGATATTTTTTAACTTAATCGCTACCTCTCCCATCCCCTTTTTAGGAGAGAGGCAGGGAGTGATGGAGTAGCTTAGAAGGAATAATCCGTGGTCAGCAGAGATCTCATTTGGGTCAACGTAGGCAAAACTGGAATAGGGTTGAACAAAATAATTAATCATCTTATCGCTAAGTTTTGCTTCTTTTTTGCAGAATTCCAAAAGCGACATCTTATGCCATTTGAGCAATCGTTCATCCGGCTGGGTAAAATCAAAATTGAGTGAGTGCAAGATCTTTTTCAATCGAAACCACTTTAAGAAATCGGACAGACCAAACAAACCACTCTTAAAGATAGACCATTGATCTAAGGGGATGAGGCGGTCACCATCCTGCAAGATAAACTTGGACATCTTAAGTTGCTCGTACTCTATCCCCAGCTCATGAATTATTTCCAAAAAACACGGATTGAATTTGAGAGAAAATATCAAAGCACCACGATTAATATAAATCCCCTCAACCTTAAGCGTAGAAAACCTTCCGCCTACTTCAGGTTTACTCTCATAGATTGTACTAGTAAGATTATACTTATCCAACTGATATGCCGTAGCAAGACCTGCTATCCCACCGCCGACAATAGCGATTCTCGGTTTTTTAGTGTTGCTTTCAGCTCTCTCTCGTGAAACCATTCTACATCCGTATAATGCGTTAGCTATTTTCTTCCAAGTCCTCTGCAATCTCTGCGGTGATTGGTGGCAAACTAAAATTTCAAAATCTCAGCTACACATTTAAATAAATCTGAGCTGGCAATATCAAATACCTGTCTGCCCACTGCCCGTGCCATAGCTATGGCATTTTCGTTTTCTTCATAACCGGGAATGTCTTTATCCAACATCTCTTTCATAAGTTCATGTTTCATGGAAAATTTCCCATTCACCATACAGAGATTCTTTATCTCTGGTTCGTAAAGGGCAATTCCTGCACAGGCTATCGTGGTAGCAGTCATCGCCTTAAGATAGTGAAAGAGGTCATAGAGAACACCCTCTAAACCCAGTCCTGCTCCCACTGACAGATTGCCCACGGCCTTGCCCCTAAACGGATTGCATTTATAGGCAGTAATTTCGGTTCCCCAAATATCGGCCCGTTCCTTCTCGTGGAGTGGTCGGGTACGCTGGATAAAATTAAAAACCACAGCGGGCATTTTGTAGGCATATACTGGCGAGGAAAAGATGAGGGCATCGGCTTCAGCCAGTTTATCAAATACAATCTTTGTTTCATCTTTTGAATTTTCCAGAAGGGGGCATAACTGACCACAAAAACACCTGTTGCAAGCGGTACAGGGAATTATGTTGTAGTTTATAAGTCTTATCGACTCTGTCTCGGCTCCTTTCTCCTTAGCTGCTTCAAGTGCCACCTTCAGAAACCACTCGCTTGAAGATTTGACCTCTCTTCTCTTGTGGGTACCACAAATACCTAATATCTTCATACCCTTTTCCCCTCAGACTTTCCCATTTGTGCTCATTTTCCCTTCTCGCCAAGGCACATAACTGTCCTATGCATATGAATATACTGTTTCTATCAAATACTTCTTGGGTTTCCTATCATAGCCACTTCATCAGGAATGGGTCATATTTTCTGAATTGTTTTTCAGACAATAACCTGTTCATTCATGGCTGCTTCAGCATAAGTCTCCATATTGTCCATATAGCTCTTGAAAATACTTTTACTATAAGGACTTAAAGCTTCGTTAGAAAGTACGCGTTGGACACGTTCATTCTTGCTGTAAAACTCCCTGTTCGCCCAGGCAGCTATCTCCCCAAGCTGCTTCCTGCTCAAATGTTTGGTGCGAACAATAGGATGATGAAAGTCCCACTTATCCAGGTTATTCTCTTCTATATAGGGTGCTAATTCTTCGTACATGGGCATACCTGGCACGGGAAGCAACATCTGCAATGACTGAACATCTGGATTAATCTTTTCCAACACCTTGAAGCGTTCCTTAATCGTTGCTTCATCATCATCCGGGAAACCAATCATCCAGGTAATTACTGACATAATTCCATATTCTCTAAAGCGGTCGGTAACCGCTCTCACCTCGTCAACTGTAATGCCTTTTTTAATCTTCTTCAAAGTTTCTTCATCTGTTACCTCAAGACCAAAAAGACCCGTAACAAAACCTGTTTTGTGCAAATCCTTAAGCAAATCCATATCTCTAACGAAAGAATGTGCATTACCCAAAAAACAGTACTTCACTTCAAGCTTACGTTTGAGCATCTCTTCGAGAAAATTCTCAACTCGACTGCGTTTAGGATTAAAATTCAAATCGAATATATGCACATACTCCACACCATACTCTTTCTCCAGAAGTTCCAGCTCATCTACTACCCGTGAAGCTGACTTAGTCCTGTAGCGCTGCCAGTCATTGTTCCCTCTTGGATCAACGGTAACCCAATCGATGCATATGCGACAACCGAAAGGACAACCCCTGGAAGTGAATATTTCCTGATAGTGTTGTACCATGCCATAACCAATATATTTGTCCATGGGGAAAAGATCATAAGCCGGCATGGGAAGATCATCCAGGTTCTTGATCAGGGGACGATATTCAGTAATCTCTATCGTGCCGTTCTGGCGGTAAGCCAAACCCTTTACCGATGGAATATCCGGATCTTCCTTGCTTAATTCCTTGCAAAGTTCATAGAAGGTTATTTCCGTCTCACCGGAAATAGCAAAATCAAATTCTGGCGTCTGGGTAATCACGTTTTCATAATTGGCCGCAATATAAAATCCTCCAACACATATACAAACATTGGGAAGTGATTTTTTAATTAACCGGGCTGCTTTTTGGTAGTGGGGAAGGATGGCTACGGTTCCCGTCATCTGGTAAGCATCTCCCATGTATATAACATTGGGAGAAATCTCCTGAATAGCCTTTATCATTTGATTCTCATCCATATCTAATGCACGACAGTCGATCACCTTAATTTCTATTTCCGGCATCCATTCCCTCATGCATGCTGTCATTTGAGCATGACTGACATTTATCGCCCTGTGCTTTCCCCATGTTACCCAAGAACCCATGGGAGGCTGTAAAAAAAGTGCTTTCATTGTTTCCTCCTTTTCAATAAGTTTATATTGTCAAAACTAAACCGCAGATTCACCCCGTTAGACACCTACTATATAACAGGTGAACTCTGTTAAATGTTA
>CBDTTR010000039.1:0-11680 GCA_965363405.1 uncultured bacterium
ATTATTTTGAACCATGCCCTTCACGACAATAATGAGGTGTTTGATCCGAAGATTGATGATACCCTAATCATCAATAAGAACATCAAGTCTCAGCTTATGACCAACCATCCCGATATGGACCCAGACAACATCATTGGCGCCTATATGGGTATCAAGGAGGAAAATCCTGAAAATGGACTTGTCGAACGGACCCGGAGGATGCGAGGGGAAGATTTGGGACATGCCTGGCTTTACGAGAGCGACAAAGAACTACCTGGTGATGAATGGGGTTACCTCTATTGGGATGCGCTTGAGTATTTGAAAGATCGTGGTGTTAAACACATTGTGATCGGATTTCCTCAGATTGTCACTGATTCTGTCTTGAACTTGGTTGAATTCCCCAACCAGATTGCAAAGGAAATAGGTTTTAAGACCTGGGCAAAATGGGGAACATGGGATTACGATAACTACCCTGAAGTTGGCCATCCCTTCACAGATTATTGGGGGAACTGGGTGGATACAGAATGTGGTGATGAACCCTGCTGCTTTACCATGGGTGGCTGTGGGAGCGAGGGGGATTACCCACCATCAAGGCAGACAGATATGACCAAAGCACGTGGGGATATGGATCCCTCTCTTGCCTATGACGTTAGCGAATATGGTCACCTGGGATATGATCCAGCACTGGGTACTCCGGACCCTAATGGACCGGTTCAGGATCAGTACAAAGGGACCTGGGCAATATATTACCCACCTAATGGAAACTCCGGTATTTGCCAGTTGCTGGTAAAGCATGTGCTTAATGCTGCTTTAGGCAAGTATAACAACTGAGGTACTATCTAAGATTTTCCTTGGTATGATGATTATTCTAAGACCCTGATTATCCTTTTGGAGCTTATACCAAGGACTTGGTTATCTTTCTAACCTCTCCCTGTGCTTTTTTTATCTTATCTACCTTTTTCTTCGACCAATCCTTATACCGTTGCAAGACCTTTTGAAACCGTTTAATTTCATTTTTCAGCACTTCAGGAGCCGGCCCTCCCTTCGTTTTCCTCTCTTTTAATATGCGTTCTGGAACCTGGCATTCCTCAACATCTTTTTCCTTAATTTTTATCTTAATCTTCATCTCACGAAGTGCTTGCTCAAGTGAATTAAAAGTGATTCTTTCACTCCCTCCCCTTTCTGAATACTTCACTGCCTTCTCTACTACTATTTTAGCCTCCCGAAATGGGAGGTTGTGTTTTTGAACCATCCACTCCACTACATCAGTTGCAGCAATAAAAGCCATCTCACACCGCTTTAATGCAGCTTCTTTATTAAATCCAATAGACTTTATAATCTCTTTCATCACATTAAGAGCAGGTTTGCACTCATCGATAACATCCATAACTGGATACTTGCTCCATTGGGAATCTCTGTTATAACCGGCAAAAAGCGACCTTCCCGAAGAAAGAATTGCCATTACCATACCGTGAGCATAGGCTGCTTTTCCTTTGATCACCTCTAAAGGATCAGGATTCCTTTTTTGCGGCATAATTGAACTACCCGTACAATATGCATCATCTATCTGAACCATACCAAACTCTGCAGTGCTCATTAAGAGTAAGGTCTGAGCTATATTACTAAGATGGTTCATCATAACTGAGATGTCATAACTCAACTCTAACTCCGGCTCCCACCGATTTTGAGGTGGATCTATGGAACTCTCATGAACTCCATCAAACCCCATTAACCTGGCCGCTAAATCCCGATCTAACGGTAGGCGAGTTCCATAACCTGCAACACCACCTAATGGATTGATATTGAACATGGCATACCAATTGATTAACCTCTTGACATCTCTTCCCATAGATACTGCATAAGAAAAAAGTAGATGCCCCCAGGAAGTAATCATCGCTGGTTGATGATGAGTATAGCCAGGCATAATAGTATCAACATGAATTTTTGCAACTTTTGTTAAAGCATCTATTAAGTTTAATAACAGAGTGGTATATTCCAATACCTCAGCTCTCAGGTAAAGCCTCATATCAACTGCTACCTGATCATTTCTGCTTCGACCAGTATGAAGTCTACCTGCTGATTCCATACCATAATGCTCAATCAGGTAACTCTCAATAGTGCTGTGAATATCCTCCTTATTCGGATCTACTGTAAATGTACCTTTTTGATAAGAAACTTCTATTTTGTCCAGTCCTTTTAAAACACTTCGTATATCTCGTTTATTCATCAGCCCCTGCTTCCATAACATAATAGCATGCGCCCTGCTTCCCCAGACATCATAGGGAATCAATCGCTGATCACATGGCTGCGTGTACTTCACATCCCGACCGGAGGTAAACTCAAGCAAACTTTTAGCTGAACCTTTTTTTAATCGTGATCCCCACAATTTATCAATTTTCATAACCTCTTCTCTCTCGTATGAATTAAAAACCTCACCACAGAGGATGCGGAGATTTCTCTAAATATTTTCTCTGTGCTCTCTGTGGTTTTTCGTTTCGTTTGATAGTAACAAAAGTACTATACGGGAGCAAGTATTTTTTAGTCTTGCTTTCCTTGCCCACCCTTCTATAATGATTTTTTAGAAAGATAATTCCAACTAAATCTCTAAGGAATCCATTGGTGAAAGATATCTTTGGGAAGAAAGGCCTTTTAGCAAAATCGATAAATAATTTTGAGTTCAGGCCTGCACAGCTAATGATGGCTAAGGCAGTTGATAAAACCTTAGAAGAAGAACACTACCTGATAGCTGAGGCAGGAACTGGAACGGGCAAAACACTTGCTTACCTAATTCCATCTGTTTTAAGCGGAAAAAAAGTTGTCATTTCCACAGCTACCAAAAATCTACAAGAACAGCTTTACTACAAAGATATTCCTCTCCTTCAAACAATATTACCTTTAAAATTTCGTGCAGCTTACATGAAAGGACGCAACAACTATCTCTGCCTGTACAGATTTGAGCGTTTTAAATCCCAACCTACATTCCAGTTCCCAGCTGATATTTCACATTTTGAGAATATCTGCCACTGGGTTCATAACACCACCACTGGTGACCGTTCTGAACTTGAAGATATCCCTGATGACTATACTGCCTGGGGTGAAATCTGTTCAGATGCCACTATATGTCTGGGACAAAAGTGCAGCTATTTCAAGGAATGTTTCTTAACCCTGTTAAAACAAAAAGCCCAGAAAGCGGATATCATCATAGTAAACCACCACCTCTTCTTCGCTGACTTGATGCTAAAGGCAACAGGATATGGAGAAGTTATCCCCAGTCATGATGCACTCGTATTTGACGAGTCACACCAGATCGAAGAAATTGCTACTCACTACTTTGGCATCACGGTGAGCAATTACCGCCTGGATGAACTTGCCAGAGATACTATAAGAGAACTTAAAGCGGCACATTGTAAAATGAAACCATTCAACCCTCTCATAGACAGCCTGCAAACACTTTGCCCTGCTTTTTTCCACTGTTTTACCCCGCCCCACAATTTATGGCTGAGTGGAAGAAATAGTAAGTCTTTACAATCTCGCTATCGGCTTCGACAGAAACATCTCAATGAAGAAGTACTGACTTTGCTGGCCTCCCTTCTTAACAAACTTACAGCCATCAGCAGCATGTTAAATAATCTCTCTTCCAAATCAGAGTCGATTGAAGCTTTGAGCAGAAGGGCTCAGGAAATAAGTCAGCAACTCACCTTCATTATAGAAGCGAAAGATCCTGCCTATGTCTACTGGTGTGAAATTAAGGGGAAAGGTATTTTCCTAAACGCCTCTCCTATTGAAGCAGGAGTAATGCTCAATCAGCACCTTTTTGAGCGAAAAGACACTATTATCTTCACCTCTGCCACCCTCTCAACCAATCAGAACTTCACATACTTTAAAGAAAGGTTAGGACTGGAACAAAAAGAAGGCATGGAAGAATTCATCTTTGGCTCCAACTTTGACTATGGAAAACAGGCTATCCTCTACCTGCCCAAACACCTTCCCGAACCTGGCCATGAAGCATTTGCCCTTACGGCTGCAGAAGAGATTGAGAACATACTAAAGCTCACCTCTGGCAGGGCCTTCCTGCTTTTCACCAGTTACAAGAATATGTTGAAGATCTATGAACACTTGAAAGAAAGACTGCCGTTCACACCCCTTCTCCAGGGGGAAAAACCCAAATCCGCCCTCCTAAAACAGTTCAAAGATGATATCCACTCGGTGCTCTTTGCAACCAGCAGCTTCTGGGAAGGAGTAGATGTTCAGGGTGAGTCCTTAAGTTGTGTCATCATTGACAAACTCCCCTTCGATCCTCCTACAGATCCAATGGTGGAAACCCGGATAGAATATATTACCTCTCAGGGGGGTAATGCCTTCTTTTCTTACCAGATCCCTTCTGCTATCATTTCATTGAAACAGGGGTTGGGACGGTTAATCAGAAACCGGGAAGATCGTGGTGTTCTATCTATCCTGGATAACAGGCTTCACACCAGAAGCTACAGTAAAATATTTCTTAACAGCCTGCCCCCCTGTCCAACAACAAGCAACCTCCATGACATCAACAGGATATTTGATAAACTTCCTTAACATCTTTTCACAAACTAAAATGAATGCTTAAGCAGTCGAGCGATTTATTCAATCCTGATTCCCAATTGATTAAATATTTCCCCTTTTTCAATCTCTTCCTTTACTTTTTTAACAGCACCCTTAACACATGGGCTTGCCTTTGTCCCAAACTCATCCAACAAATTTTCAATCACATAAATCATCTGGGAAGATATCGCTACCTTCTCACCGTTTAAAAGCAATGTTAGCTCAGGAATTAATTGTTCGATAACACTGGCTGTATGAATCCGCAGATCTTCATCTTTTAAAAGTAGGGAGGCAATCTCAAAAGAGTTTCTATAGAGCATATCAACATAAATCTTCCCCTTCTTGTTAGCTAATAAACGTTCATCTCTAAAATTTCTCAGCAAATGGACGTCTTCTGTATAATCGTTACCAAACATTTCCCTGTAAAGCCCAGGCCATAATGCAGCTTCCCAGGTGAAGCTCATCTCCAGAGTATTGTCATCCTCATTGGCCTCAACTACATCATCATAAACATCTACTACTATTTTTATTGTATGCTGACCGTCAGAAAGGGCAAATTGCTCATCCATCCAGGACTTACAAGACTTCCCATCAATAACATCTTCTACCTCTACAGTAAATGCTTCGACCTCATCAATATATAAAGTAACGAAAAATGATTCTGTAACATCACTATTATTTTCATTGCATAAGGCAAAGTCAATATAGGTCTTCTTTGGACTGGGGTGAAGAACATCAATCCCTGGATTATGGACATTAGTGCCCTGCTGTGATGATGGGACAATTGGGTGACTCCATCCAGGTGGAGTACAAGTTACTAAATTCGGTATATCTTCAGGCTCGATGGTTGTGGTAGTTGTCGTAAACAGTACAGTGGTCGTAGTAGAATTTGGTGCAATAGTAGTGGTAGTACCTGTCTCTTCATAATTTAAATCGAGGGATTCAAGCCCAAACATCGTTAAAGAACTTTCAGAAGTCTGACTATATGCAATTCTGAAAAAGCCACTTTCACCCCAATCAGTACCCCAGCTATTCTTAACAATCCAGCATGACTGGCTGTCATCGTAGCCAATGATGCATACCAGGTGCCCTCCTAGCTCCAAATTCCCCGGGTCATCCAAAGGCTCATATACACCACCAGCATAACTCTTTAAATCTTCATAAACAATCATACCACAAGGAACCGGTTTATTCACAAGTACTGCTTTAATTTGATCAGGCTGAGGCATGTAATATGTAGCATTTGGTGCTATATAAGACCAGCCTGAAATTTTTTCTACTCTTGATGTTACATCAACACATGCATTTTCACAAGAAGGTTCCGTTCCTTCTATCTGATTAGCATCGTAAGGGAAGCATGCTTCATCAGGGACACCGGTAGACATTAGGAAATCAGCAACATAATATGTATAATTTCCTGTACAGCCACCATAGTCAAAACCGCCATAGTTCCCATAAGGACCGCAAGAAACAAGATACTGTTCTGCAAGATCAACCTCAAGATCAGGATCTCCCTGATCCAGTCTAATGAGAGTTTCTATTGTTCCAAGCGTTGCAAAGGAATAGCAACTCCCACACTGTTGTTGATTTTTTACTGATGTAATCCAGTTATCCCCCTCGTAATTGCGCCAATCATGAGAGGAAGCTAAAGCATAAGGTATTGCGGTTCTTGAGGATCTTACTGTTAGTGGCATTGCTTTAATCTGTCTGTGAAGTTTTAAACCCAACATCTGTTTGAATTCTTCCGTTGAAAGATGCGATAACGATGTTTCTCCAGCCGTCCACTTGGCACCTTTTTCCTGCAACTTTCTTTGTAAAGCATCAATCTCCCAGCCAGAAACATTGTTAACATCTCTTCCTATCCATAAAAACAGGCATATAATTATAACAAAAGCACTTTTTCTTCTCATAGATTCAATAATACGCATAAAAACCCTCCTTCTTAAATGAGAACTTAATTCGCAAATTCAGGAATTTGGGAATTTTTAATTTCAATACGACAATTCTTCAAATCTTTTGTAGTTCACAATCCCTCAATTCCCCAATCCATCAATTCTTTTGTTCCTTATCGATAAAATAATGGGAAACTTTAGGTCAAATACCCAACCGCACATTAAGAATAATTAAGCAAATCAACATCTTAAGCAAGACAAAATGCTGCCATCTTAATCACTTTTTCTTGAGTATTATTTCGGACTCAAAGATTCATTCTCTCTTAAAATTGTTTGATTCCATTATCCTCATTATCCATAATTTTCTCATAATAAAGATTTGCTATTTTTCCTTTTTTAAATTTGACATATTACAGTATTTTAATTACATTAGGATAGAGAATCGCCCTGTGAAATACAAAAATATTGTTAATAAGGTTAATTCGACTAAACAACCTCCATCTTTATCTATTTTAAAGGTAAGCTGCTATTATGAGTTATATGCAACCAAAAATATGGAAGATTGCAAAAATAATTTCTGTTCTTATTAGTTTTATTCTTCTTATATCCCTTTTTGAATTATCCACAAGCTTGGCTAAAGAGTGCATCCCTGTCAAAGTAGGAGACCCGTTCCCACCTTTCAGCCTGAAAAATAATCTCAGCAAAACAGAAACAGAAACTCTAAAGTTATCACCAAAAGAAACCGTATCCCTTCAGGATTTTACTTCTGAAATTATCATTATTGAATTATTGAATGTTTATTGTCATACCTGTCAACTTCAGGTACCTGTTTTTAACGAGCTCTTGGATGCTGTACAATCTGATAAAATACTCAATTCCAAAGTTTCTATCCTGGGCATTACTGTTGGTAATACTGCTAAAGAGATAAAAAAATTTCAAAAAAGCCTCAATGCACATTATCCTATTCTGGCTGATCCCTCAAAAGATGTATTTAACTGTTTGGGGAATCTCAAAGGAACGCCTCAAACATATTTTCTAAGGAAAGACCTCTCAGGGAAGTGGTATATTCTCTACCACCATAGAGGAGGAGTTGGTTCTTATGAAACCTATTTAAAAAAAATAAAAGAACTTTATAAAAGCGATTTGGAAGGAGTTGAGCCTGGATACAAAATTCCCCAACTTTTTCACCAACTATTGAATAAAGGATACCCCTCCGAATCCTTCGAAAAAAGAAGATTGCTCATCTATTTTCCTTCTCTTACTATTTTCCCTCTCGATGATGATACCAGAAATAAGGCATCTCAGATGAAGGTTCTTCTCTCTCTCATCTCCGAAGAGAATCTTACAATAATCATTGTCGGTTTTTTGGACCAGATTTTTCCACTTGAAGAACTTGACATTCTAAAAAAGATATCCAACATCTTTTTGCTCGAAGACGTTATGGGGATGCTTGAAAGTCGTTTTGAGGTCGGGGAAAATCCCCTCATCTGTCTGGTTAACGAGTCAGGAAGAATAATTTATCGTGCTGACTCTCTGGCTCGTGCCAGAGCCGAAGAACTACTGAAAGGAAAAGTAGCCCAACTCAAACCAAATCTCACAGAGGAAGAACTTCTGGGACTGATGCAAAAATCTATGAAGGAAGTAAACAACACAATAGAGATGGTTGAAAAAAAAGAACTGGAAAATGGTGAAACGATTTATCTGGGTTTTGCAAATGCAAAAGACGGAGAGGCATCTCTTTTTGGAAGAACTGTAAGTAAGTATAGTATCTGTGATGTATGCCATGATGTTCATTATTACTACATTCTCGACCAGAACGGGCATATTGTTGCGTTTCATCCCATCCATATTACCAAATACGGAAATGTCTCCTGGGAACAAAAGGATTCTGAAAAGATAACATCACGGTTTGTAGGGAAAGATGCTTTTAAGAATCTTCCATTTGACCCCTCCGTTGATGCTGTCTCTCAGGCTACCATGAGTTCACAACTGATATTCGATGGATTAAATGAAACAAAGATTGTGCTCAAGGATTTTAAAGACAATGGTTTTAGGAAAGAATATTGGAGAGAACTCTGTTTAAACAATCTTTGCCAGATAAAGAAAGCCATCTCAACCCTTAAAAAGAAGGGCTCAACCGAAAGCTTCACTTTGGAAGATCAAACCTCATTGGACATGGCAAAATTAAGAACTCGTCTTCCCTCCTTTAAGCTTTCCATGTGTCCTAATGGTGGGAAATATCTCCTCATCGGAGAAATCCCTATTTGCTCTATCCACGGTATGAATCTTAAGCCTTGCCCCGAAACTACTGAACCAGCAAATTAATTATAAACCATACACCGTATCTAACTCTGCGTTTTCAGCATGGAGGCAATTTATGTCTGATGCCAAAATAGGAATCATTGGTGGCACTGGATTATACGAAATGGAAGGATTAACAAAAACGGAGTTAATCACAGTGCACACGCCATTTGGTAAACCCTCTGATAGATACCTTGTGGGTGAATTGGATGGTATTAAAGTTGCCTTTCTCCCCAGACATGGCATTGGTCATAGAATACCACCTCATGAATTGAATTTCAGGGCTAACATCTATGGCTTTAAAAAGATTGGTGTGGAGAGGATTATATCAGTCAGTGCCGTTGGAAGTATGAAAGCGGAGATTGAACCCCTTCATATGGTACTACCAGATCAATTTTTTGACAGGACAAGAAAACGGACTGATACATTTTTTGGAGGGGGTATCGTAGCCCATGTCAGCTTTTCCCACCCCATCTGTTCTCAATTACGCAACACATTGCACAAAAAAACAAAAGAGTTGGGATTCCCCGTTCACAACGGGGGAACCTATTTATGCATAGAAGGGCCCCAGTTTTCAACCAGGGCAGAATCTAACATCTACCGAAGCTGGGGGGTCGATGTGATTGGAATGACCAACCTGCAGGAAGCCAAGCTTTCCAGAGAAGCCGAGATCTGCTATTCAACTATTGCACTGGTCACAGACTTTGATTGCTGGAAAGAGGATGATGACAATTTGAGTATCGAAATGATCTTTGATAATCTTAACAAAAATGCCGAGAACGTAAAAAAGGTTATCAGAGAAGCAATCCCGGAAATCATAAAATCAAAAAGGAACTGCTCCTGCTGCAGTGCATTGGAAAATGCTATCATCACCCGGAACGATTTAATACCTGACAAGATCAAAGAAGATCTAAACATCATCATTGGGAAATATATCAAAGGATGAAAGAAAAAAAGCCAAAAGCTGGTTTTTGCTTAGGTCTCATAGCTTTTCTAACCTTTCTTTTCCTCCCTCCAACCGCATCTATGTATCCCCCCGCAATCGAGATTGTCCTCAAACACGCCCATCAGGAAGTCGCTGATAAACTATTTGAAAAAACTAAACTGCAATCTCTTGAAGATATAAATTTACAGAACCTTCAAGAAATCTTAAACCAAAGCAAAGAGATATTCGTCTCCCTACCATCAGACTTTCATAAATCTGGGAATAAAGGGATAAGGCTTAAGGAAAGAAAAACAGAAGGCACGAAAGATCTCGAAGAAGTTATCGAAATTCAAACGAGAGGACTAAAAAATACTTTAGCCTTAGCACTCCTCATGGCAATATGGTGGATAGCAGAGGTTTTACCCATATCAGTTGTTGCCCTGTTTCCCATGGTGTTACTCCCACTGCTGGGTATTGCCCATTTTCAATATGCCCGTTTGCCCGGATATTTCATAGTTTTTAGTCCTTACATGCATCGCCTGGTTGTCCTTTTCTTAGGAGGATTCACCATTGCTGAGGCAATGAAACGATGGAATCTTCACGAAAGGATAGCGCTCCACTTCATTGGTATTATCGGATTTTCACCCAAAAGAATAATCCTGGGCTTGATGATAGCAACGGCATGTATATCCATGTTTATCTCTAACACAGCAACTACAGCTATGATGATGCCCATTGCCCTCGCTATATTAATACGGGCAGGATGCCAACCCAAAAAAAGCAGGTTCGGTACTTCCCTGATGCTTTCCATAGCCTACGCCGCTTCTATTGGTGGCATAGGTACTTTAATAGGTTCTCCACCTAATGTAGTTCTTGCGGGTTTCGCCGAATTACTTCTAGACATTGATATAAACTTTCAAAATTGGCTTGTGATTGGTTTGCCTCTGGTAATTATACTGCTTCCTATCACCTGGTGGTTACTAGTCAAAATGAACCCATCAGAAATCAGTAAACTTGAAGGATCAAAGGAAATAATAAAAGATAAGATTAAAAAACTAGGAAAACTCAAAGGCGGAGAACGAAATACCTTAATCATTTTTATCTTAACCGCCTTAATGTGGATATGTCGTTCTGGTTTCAGCCTGGGATCTATCCACATCCCCGGATGGACTCAAATGCTCAACATCCCCTGGGTAGATGACTCAGTAATTGCTATGATTGCTGTGCTGCTATTTTATCTCTCACCAGTTGATATCAGTAAATGGGAATTCACCCTGGATTGGAAAACCAACCTCAATATCCCCTGGGGAACGCTGTTACTTTTTGGTGGAGGACTTACCATAGGAAAAGCTATGCAGGAAACAGGGGCTGCTCAGTATATCGCCATGCACCTGATCGAGTTGAGATCACTGCCAGTTATCCTTATTCTCTCAACAATAATCCTTTTAGCTAAATTCCTCTCAGAGATTACCTCTAATACAGCAACGACTACCATGCTCATGCCTGTTCTTTACGCTATTGGTATTGCCATCAGTGTTGACCCATTAAGCTTAATGATAGCTGGAGCAGTGGCAACTTCCCTCGTCTTCATGCTGCCTGTAGCTACACCCCCTAATGCCATTGTATATGGTACAGAGTACGTTGGCATGTCAGAGATGGTCAGGAACGGATTGGTTCTTCAGCTTGTAACAACCCTCATCTGGATTTTCTTGCTCTATTATGTCATTTCAGCACTATCACCGTTAGTGAATTTTTAAACCCAGGATTGGAATAATCAGGATTAAATCTGACAAAATTAATCCCGAGTTTGGGTTAAACCTGATCCTGATAATTATGTGACTGGATTAATTTCAGAGTGGATACTTGATTTAGTAACGTTGAAGGATATTTCGGTGCCTAAGTACTGGCGTTTATAGCAGTAGGTGTAACTTTTCATCCCTCAAAAATGTTATACTTACGGAACGTAGGTTAAAGAGTTGATGTATTTAACACTTTTGCAAGTAGT
>CBDTTR010000040.1:0-11600 GCA_965363405.1 uncultured bacterium
CTTCCCTGTACCCTTAATCCATTTAACCTTGTGAAATACATCAATGCTGAAATTATCCAGCAAATGGACAAGATCCAGAAGGAAAAACCCATCATCTTAGAAAAAATGAAGCATTTGAGCGGTTTGTCTTTAGAAACGCAAATGGAACCATTTATAAAATCGGGTTTTCCGAATTTTTAATGTTCAATCTGGTCATAAAGGGAGGTGTCTTATGGGAAGCGAGAAGAGTATTGTTGTCGTAGCCGGTGCAACAGGAAGAGCTGGAAGTCTAATAGTGGAAGAAGCACTGAAAAAGGGGTATCAGGTGCGGGCGCTTCTTGTTAAGCCGTTCGATCCTCCTCAACCATCCGGGTTGCAAAAAGAAGGGGTGGAACTAATATATGGGGACCTGACCTCGGTAGAATCCCTTGCAGAAGTTATGGAAGGTGCACATTTTGTTATCAGTGCTATCGGTTCAAAAAAACCCTTTAGCAAAAAAGAAAACGACAAGATTGATAATATGGGCAACCAGAATCTGGCAAGAGCTGCAAAAGCAAAGTCCCTTCAGCACTTGGTAGTTATCTCTTCAACAGGAGTGGGTAACAGTAAACTCGCCGTATCCTTTATTTATAGAGCGCTCATGGGGCCCATTCTTAAGGCAAAGGGGAAATCAGAAGAATTCATACGGGGATTTGGAATGGATTATACCATCATACGGCCGGGTGGATATGCAGGTGAAGCGCTTTCGGGGAAAACTGTTTTCGGGGAAGGGGGAAAATTTTCAGGCAGAGTAACCAGGGAGCAAATAGCTGAAGTGTGTGTTGATGCCTTAACCAACCCCTCTATGAAGAATAGAACCCTCGAGGCAGTGGATGCATCGACGGTAAAAGAGGAAAAGCGTTCTTTTATCGTTTCCATAAAGTAAAAAAGCTCCCCTTTAAGTTTAAAGAAAAATGAATATGGAGATTGGTTGATGGCGAAAAAATATGATCTTGTGGTTGTCGGTGGGGGTACGTCGGGTTTGGAAGCGGCCAAAACAGCCGCTGAAAATGGACTGAAGGTCGCTCTACTGGAAATGAAAACCAATCCTGCTAAAGTACAGCGGGCGTGTGCTCAGATGTTTCTTGTGAATATGGATCATTTCTACAATGAGAGGATGTACTTTTCCCGCGAGACAAAAAAGTGGATTTTCCCTGTAAATAATTTCTCTGTTAATTATAAGGGTGGCTATCGGGAGTTTTATGCCTGTCACTTTATTGCCCCCAATGCAGAAGATCGGATTGAGATAGGTGACTACGAAGCCAACCAGTCTGGTCGTGGAAGAGCAGCAGTAGTTTTTGACAAAGCGGCTTTGCTTGAGGGTCTCTTTGAAGAGGGACAAAAGGCAGGTGTTGATTACTTTCTGGAACGAACTGTTGTTGATGCACAAAAAACCCCTGAAGGAGTTGAGGTAAGAACAAAAAATGGTGACAAGTTTATAGGCACCTTCTGTATTGCTGCGGATGGTATCAGTTCACTGCTTGCCAGAAAACTGGGTTTGAACAGGGATCGCACGTTTATTACGACCTCTTCGTCCGTTAGCTATTATGTTACCGGTGTTAAATTCGACCGTTCAGAGGTTATATGTATGGGTAACTGCTATGATTATGGAGGACTGGGTACAGTCCATTTTTGCATGCTTCCCAGTGTTTACCGTGATGACGAATACTGGCTTTATATGCGGGGAGATGAAATGCTCGATTTTTTCATCAAGAGAAGCCCTTTTAGCAAATGGTTTCATAACGTAGAGATAACGCACAAGCGGTGTGCTGTAATAAGTATGTGGAGTCCTGCCAGAGAACCATTTAAAGATAATGTTGTTTTTGTAGGTGACACCGTGTGGTTTGCCGAAGCAGAGAACAGCGGAGCATTGATTTCAGGACATAAAGCAGCAAACGCAGTTTGTAAAGCCCTACATATAGGTAAGCCAAACAGGGAAGGAGTGATTGATTATATTGAATGGTGGAAGAGTAACTGGCCTGAAACTCATGACTACCAGGATTTCGTTTGTTATCCTGTCTTTTTCAATCTTTTTACTGAGGATGAACTTAACTATCTTCATAAAATCATTGTTCAAAAACTACCCTGGACATTAAACCCGTTTAAACTCTATGGAAATATAGTGAGTGCAGTAGAACCACTTATGGAACAAATGAAAAGAGAAAAACCACTTATGGCAAAAAAAATTGCCGGGTTGAAACCAGAGACTGCTGTCTCCTTAATGAAACCTGTCACGCGACTTGGTTATCCGATTTATACATGAAAATGTAAATCTTCATAGATATTATAGCATTCGATGTCATTGCGAGGAGCGAAAGCGACGAAGCAATCTCATTAATAATCAGATGCTTAAAGATTGCTTCGCTCCGCACGCAATAACAATGCTATTTCTATGTTATATAGAAAATGCTCTACTAATAATTCAATGAAAAGGAGGAGTATGTGAAAAAATTAGAATGGCAAGACGGAATAATGGAAAAGATTGATGCACTGTGCGAAATTTTCCCGCCTGTTATTAAAAATCGCTGGAGGGACCGGCTCATTTACAACTCTGAAAAAATTGCTGCTTATGAGGGTTCAAGCAGTGTGACAGGGGAAATCTTTTGGAGATCTGTCTATGAAGTCTTTCCGGGTGGATACGAACCCCTTATATTAAAGGTAAAGGATCCGGATAGGTTGAAGGCGGATATGATCTCCTCTCGGGGCCAGGAGAATCTGGAGCCAGGAACAGAGCCGGTAAAAATTACCAGATGGTCAAAAGATGAGGATGTTGCTTCTGATATTCCCCAGGGGAAAAAGATACTTGCGGTGAATTCCAGTGCACGCAAGGGTGGCAATACCGATGTGATGATAGATGAACTGCTGCGTGCCTGTGAGGATAACGGCTCTATTGTTGAAAAAATCTATCTTTCTGATCTCAACATCAAACCGTGCACAGGATGCAGGGCGTGCCGCAAAGGAGATGTCAAAACAATCTGCACGATAAAAGATGACATGATACCCTTTTACGACAAGTTATATGAGACGGATGGTTTTATAGCAGGTTTTCCCATCTATACGGCAAGGGAAAACGGTATCATGGCAAATTTTATGGATCGATGGGATTGTCTTTCGAATCCAGAGCTAACCAAAAAAATGCCCAATATGAAAAAGGGGCTCATCGTATGTTCCTGGATGTGGCCGAACACCATTGCCTATGATAATATAGTGGAAAATATGGTCATTCTTTTCAGGCTTCACAAAATTTTGACAACCGATGTACTGGTTATAACAGGGACACGAGGGAAAAAGCATGGCAAGGGTGTGGTAAAAAATCATCCTGATATTCTTGATACAACTTACCAGGCGGGAACACAGTTTTTGAAAGGCTTATAACTCAAGATTTTCAACAAGAAGTCTTATTCGTGTTACTCCTTTCCCAACATGTTAAACCAGAAGTTCTCACTTAATACTTGGACAGCTTTGGTGGACAAATCAGGAAGTTTTTTAGGAGGTGTATAAATAATGCACTGTTTGGAAGATTATAAGGAGATTGTAGGAGTTAAGGTAATCGGTGAGATACATAAAAAAGCGAGTAAACTTTACGGGAAGCATGTCTTACACATCAATTCGACCTACCAGGGAGGCGGTGTGGCAGAGATTTTAAACAGTCTCGTGCCCCTTATGAATGATGTAGGCCTTGATGCAGGTTGGAGAATATTGCATGGCAACCCCGACTTTTTTTCCATAACCAAAAAGTTTCACAATGCACTTCAAGGAGAACCGATACACTTTACTACAATCAAAGAGCAACTATATATGCAGGCTAACGAAGATTTTTCCAGCTTCACTCATATCGACCATGATTGTGTCATTGTACACGACCCTCAACCTTTGCCCCTCATAAAATATTACAAAAAGAGACAACCCTGGATTTGGAGATGTCATGTAGATTTGTCAAATCCGGATGACCAGATATGGGAATACCTGACAACATTCATACTGAGATACGATGCCCTTATTTTATCGAATGAAAAATACAGGAAAGACGATCTTCCGGTGGATCAACGAATTATTTATCCTGCTATCGATCCCCTCACTTTAAAAAATGTAGATATTCCTGATAAAGGGGCTATACAATATCTTAAAAAGTTCGGTGTGGAGATGGACAAGCCGATCGTCATTCAAATATCAAGGTATGACAAGTGGAAAGATCCGGAAGGTGTAACAAGAGTGTTTGAGCTTGTTAAAAAGAAGGTGGATTGCAGATTGCTACTATGTGGTAATGTTGCAACGGATGACCCTGAAGGACATGAGATATACGAAAAGGTAAAGGAAGTAGCAAAAGATTTAATTAAGACAGGAGATGTCATATTAATGACCGATCCTGTATGTTCAAACCATTTCTTTATCAATGCCCTTCAGCGTATATCGTCGGTTATTGTACAGAAATCAATAAGGGAGGGTTTTTGCCTTGCGGTAACCGAGGCACTGTGGAAAGAAACACCAGTTGTGGCCTCCAATATTGGTGGTATACCGCTTCAGATAAAAGATGGGGAAAATGGCTTTTTAGTAGAACCGAATGATGACCAGGGATTTGCAGATAGAATTGTAGAAATTTTACAAAATCCTGACCTGGCAACAGAGTTAGGGAAGAAAGCTAAAGAAGTTGTCAGAGAGCGTTTTCTCATAACGAGACTTCTTTCCGATTATTTAGATTTGTTAAAGGACGTAGTAAGGTAAAGGGCGTATTGGAGTCTTCCTGAGCACAGACTACAGGTAAAGGGTGAAAGAGGTAAGACAGAAAATGTAGCAATCAGATGGGTATCTCTGGCTGGATGACCAGGCGGTCTATCTTTTTTTCTTTTAGTTCATCTGCCTTGGGTATCCTGTCATTTTTAAAAAATATGGTATTTCCCTTCCTGATAAGAGTGGAGGGCATGGTAGGATTATCCAAAGTGAAGGTGTACTTTTGACATTCTTTCTTGCAGGGGAAGATACCTACCATTCCTTTCCTTTCCGGCATATCGCAGGAAGCTACCAGGCAAAAGCGTGTTGTCGTCACATAGGCAAAGGGTATGTATAAAGATAAGTGAATATCTGATCCGATGCCATTGAGATTGATATCTTGAAGCGGGTTATCCAGCTCTGCTCTTTTTATCCCTTTACTGATTAAAAACTTGCGGTACGCGGTGATAGAAAGGTTAGTGCTCTGCAGGTGTTTTACAGCATCTGGAGGCAACTTATCTATAGCATTCATCAACCTGGGACCCCTCTTTATTTTAGTCATCAGCCTTCCTAATACAGGTTCCAACTCTCCGGACAGTTTCTTAATTGCATTCAGGATTCCCCAATCATTAAAAACAACTTCACTCTGGGGATTCTTTTCTGCCACTTTCTCGATTAATGTCTTCCACTTTTTTAAACCTTCATTCGTAACATAGGGAGTGACCAGCGATAAAGCGATATGGTGTTCTTGAACGAAATCCATTACCTGATCAACCTCTTTATGAGAGGGAATCAGTCTCTGGCAAAATTCGTTGCCAAAGTATAATCTGGTAAAATGGGAATTAAAATATTTTAGATTTTTTGCTTTTGCAATAAAGAGCACACGTTCCATCACGTACCTATTAAACCCAGAATCTGCAGTATCCATCTACTGCAAAATCTGGATTGAAAAACTTTTTATGCAAATAAAAAAGAGGAAAGGATATATTGTAACAATTTTCCTTTCCTCATATTGGCTCACCTTACTTTTTGTTACTTTTTGGGTTCTTCTGCATATTCTTTATATCGCTTGAGAATTTCCTCGAAAGCAGGATAGTGGATGGTAAGCCCCACAAGTTCGTTTTTAATCTCGAAGTTTAAATCTGTACCCCTGGTAAAGAGGAATACATCGCCGGCAGATCCCTCCATAACCTTTTCTTCACAGGTGACTTTCAGGGGACCTCCCGAGATGATATAGAAAATTTCATCAGCTTCATAATGCCAATCGAAAATTACAGGTGGCCATTTTTCCAGGACTGCTCCAAACTTTTTACATTGTGATGAATCAAAGAGAACGGAAACTTCAGCTTCCTTTACTGCCTTAACACCTGGTAGTGCAGAGTTATCAATGTCAAAGAACGTTCCAATCTTTTCCCATCTAACATCGTCAAATTTCCTCAATATGGCAGGCACTTTTTTCTCCTTTTTATTTATTCTTCCATTCGCCAAGTTTAAAACATTCGCCTTTCAGGCGAATAGCTTTTGCCTGTTTCGCATTTAAAATATCGAATATCGAACAAGGAATTTTGAACCGCAGAGGTTTTTAAAAGAATAAAACAATGTTCTTTACTTCGATGTTCTGCGGTTTCGTATTCTGCGGTTCTGCAGTTCAAAATAATATTTTAAAACCACTCCATTTAAGAAGTAACTCTTCCATCTCGGATAAATTTAATTCATAAAATATAATACCTGTTTTGTCAATCAAATTTGGTTTGCCTAAGAGAAATTGGGATTTTCACTTAGACCAGAGATTGTATTTTAAGATCCAATATAAGGCAGCAATTCCGTCTTTCCAATTTATTTTTTTCCCTTCGGTATAATCTCTCCCGCTGTAAGAGATGTCTACTTCATATATTCTGCATTTTAATTTTGCTAATTTGGCAGTTATCTCTGGCTCCACCCCAAATCGATTTGATTCAACAGTAAACTGCTTAAGAAGAGAAGTTTTAAAGACCTTATAACAGGTCTCCATGTCTGTTAGATTGAGATTGGTAAGCATGTTGGAAAGAAGAGTGAACACCCTGTTTCCTACGTAGTGCCAGAAAAAGAGTACCCGATGAGGTCCTCCCAAAAATCTGGAACCAAACACGGCATCTGCTTTTCCTTCATTAATGGGCTTGATTAATTTGTTGTACTCCTGTGGGTCGTATTCTAAATCAGCATCCTGAATGATAACAATTTCTCCTTTGACGTGCTGAAAAGCTGTTCTCAAAGCAGCGCCCTTGCCCTGGTTTGACTGGTTAAAAAAAACGGTTATCCCTTTCTCATCTTTTAACTCGTTCAGTATATCTTTTGTGCCATCGTTAGAGGCATCGTCTACAATAATGATTTCCTTTTCAAGGTCAACCGCTTGAACTCTTCTGATAATTTCCTTAATGGTATTAACTTCATTATAAACGGGTATGACTACAGAAATCATCTAATCTGCCTCATTTGGATTTTACAAAATGATTGTCAAGTATTTTTGTTGTAATCAATCTTTTCGCCACCCTTAAAAATTGTCGGGAGAGACACTTTAATAAAAGGAAGAAAGAGCAAACCCAACGAGATGGTTACGATAATCTGAGTAAAATGGAGAATTATCGCAAATGTTAAAGCATCTGTTTTTGGTATTCCAAAGAGCGCTAAAGCCAGCACGCATGAGTAGTGATAGTTGCCAACAAAACCTGGAGCAGCAGGGAGCGTTACGCCCAAAGCTGTGATGACCAGGACAGCGTAGGCTGCTGCCAGAGGTAGATTTAGCATGGATTTAAAAGATGAGAACAGAATATAAGTAGCGAGTGCTATTAAGGACCAGATGATTGCTGATAAAAAAGTAATGTAGAAAGTTTTTTTTAAGTCAGGAAGGATCTGTAACCCGTCAAGGAAAGAGTGAAACAGTCTCATTAACCTGGAGGAGAGGGTTTTGGGTAATACACTTATAATACGAT
The DNA here is from genome assembly GCA_965363405.1 of uncultured bacterium. GTDB lineage: Bacteria > Desulfobacterota > WTBG01 > WTBG01 > WTBG01 > WTBG01. Next base: position 7,695 of record CBDTTR010000040.1, read on the forward strand.
CAGCACCTTTTATAGAAATATCTCTCTTTACTGCCAGGAAAATAAGAAGTAAAAAAAGAGGAATAACAACCAGGAGAATAGAGCAGGCAGATCTGAAAATCCAATCAGGTAGTTTTACCGTCATAAGAACCAGAAGCAAAAATATCATCAGAGTAAGCATGTCAAATATTCTTTCAACCACGATAGTTGCCAGAGCTGACCCCATTCTTATAGAACTTTTCTTAGAGATAAGATAAGGTCGTGCAAATTCTCCCATCCTCACAGGCAGAAGATTAATAGCCAGAAAGCCAACTGCCGTAATAGAAAAGAGGGACCACTGGTTAATCTTTTCTAAAGGCTTCAGGATAACTCCCCAGCGGTATGATCTCAGTACCAGGACAACGATAGACAGGAAGACAACGGGAACTATATAGATATACTTGACTGCTTTAAAGGAAGATTTTATGCCTTCAATATCTGTGCCTCTAAAGGCAAGCCAGACAAATAGCAAACCCACAAGCGATCCCAAAATTATATTAACCTTAGTTTTCATAGCAGGGTTATATCATTAACGAGCTGAGTTTTTAGAGGTTGTTTGCATACCACTCCACAAATTTTCTAAGGCCTGTGATGGTATCTACCCGGGGGTCGTAGCTGAGCAAGTTCTTCGCTCTGCTAATATCGGCAAGGCTGTGCTTTACATCGCCGGCTCTAGGGGGATAATAGAGTGGTTTTATGTTTTTGCCCATTATTTCACAGAGCTTAAAGTAGAGTTGATTGATGGATGTTCTTACACCACATGCTGCATTTATTGTCTTTCCCAGGGCATCCTGTGTGGTGTGGCATGCCTTAAGATTTGCCTGAACAACATTATCAATGTGAGTAAAATCTCTCGATTGCTCTCCATCACCATAGATGGTAGGAGGCTGATCGCTCAGCAGTGATTTTACGAATTTTGGAATGACTGCAGCATAAGCAGAGTTTGCATCCTGCCTTTTGCCAAATACGTTAAAATACCTGAGTGAAATGGTTTCAAGCCCAAAGATTTTGTAAAATACATGGCAGTAATATTCACCGGTTAATTTGGAGATGGCGTAGGGAGATTGGGGATTGGGAGTTTGCGATTCTACTTTGGGAACAGGTTTATCATCTGCCAACGTAGTAGATATTGGATCGCCGTAGGCAGATGATGATGATGCATAGATTAATCTTTTGACTTTGGCATCACGTGCAGCTACCAGAATATTTAGTGTCCCTTGAATATTGACTTCATTGGTGGTTATAGGGTCATCGATAGATCGGGGAACTGATCCAAGGGCGGCCTGGTGTAAGACAAAATCAACATGTTCACAGGCATGATGGCAGGAGGATAGATTGCGAATATCTTCTCTTATCAGGGTGAACTTACCAGATGGTAAATTCATATCGTGAATGAAAGATAAGTTTTCTTCCTTTCCGGTAGAAAAGTTATCAAGAACTCTTACTTCTTCACCTTGCTTAAGGAAAACCTCTGCCAGATTGGAACCGATAAAACCAGCACCACCAGTAATAAGATAAAGAGCCATAATTCCTCTTCAAATCAACAACTGAAAAACGAAGCCTTCAAAACTTCTGATGTTGAAATTGTTGCAGTTTACACTACTCTTTTCAGGAGACATAGAATTCAAATCCCAGGGATTCTCCTGTAATCGGTATTTTTCTTGCAATCTATATCTAATTTTTGAAGTTTATTGTATCAAGCGAATACTGTCAAACTATTTTATCAGCAGCAATGGAAGAAGAAACAGCTGTTGTCAGACTCTTCCTCTTCAAAGAATGGACTGCTTGATTGGAACCACTCTGATTAATCCTTTCAAAGCATCTGCTGTCTCCATTTTTACCTCTATAGTAGTACCAGGGGTAAGGTAGCCTGTCGTAGAGGAGGGAATGCTGGTTTCCAAAAGATAATCGGTGAGAAGTAGTTCGCAGCGATTTAATGAGTGGCTCAGCACGAGAGCATGATAGGTTTCACCAACCTTTCCTTCCAAATATTTTATCAGCCAATACTTATGACGTTGCTCATGTACCAGATTAATTTTTGCTTGATTGATTTCAATAGCTACTATCATTTGTTTAAGCTCTTCTTCTGAATAGGGCTTCCTGTTTTCAATTAAAGCTGATATCAGTTGACGTTGTGCTATCAAATCCAGGTATCTCCTGATGGGAGATGTAGATGTGCTGTAAGGTTTTAACCCCAGGCCGCTGTGATTCCCTGGAACGGTAGATAAGATTGCTCTACTGAGTAAACGCCTTTGCTTATAGTTGAGAAAAATGTTGTCCTTCCCGGCTCCTTCCACCATTTCCCTTGGTTCTAGTTGATTTCGATAAATGAGAGGAATTCCTCTTTCTTGAAGAAAACTAGCACAAAACCAATTAGATAATATCATGAGTTCTGAGATTATAATTTCACTTGGGGTTTCCCGTTCTCTTTTAGTTATCTGGATAGTTTTATGCTCATCAACTCTGATGATTAATTCGGGGATGGGAAGAAAAAGGGCTCCTGCTTTTACCCTTTTATCTCTCAGGTGTTTAGCAAGATTGAAGAGGTATGAAAGGTTTTTATCACTGTTTATCCGGTTGTCCGACTGCGTATAGGTATATCTGTGGTGAACCTTGATTATACTGGGGAAGAAGTTGAACTCTTTAATTTTATTAGAGCTGTCAAAATGAATTATAATGCTGATTGCCAGTCGGTCTTTTCCCTCCACTAAACTTAAAATATCCTCAGAGAGAAGTGGTGTAAACATAGGAATTTTCCCTTCGGGAAAGTAGATGGAAGCCGCTCTTTCATAAGCTTCTTTATCTAGACAACTTTCAGGAGGGATGAAGTATGCGACATCAGCAATGTGGATTCCCACTTTATAAGATGTTCCTTCCATCTCAACACTAACAGCATCATCAATATCTCGGGTCGTTTCGCTATCAATGGAAAAAACTTCTAAAGAAGTGAAGTCTTTTCGTTTATTGTTTAAAGATATCGCTTGGGTGTTGAATTTTCTGCATATTTCTCCAGCCTCTTCTAATGTTTCAGGAGCCCATTGGGTGGGTATTTTATGTCGGGTAAGGAAGAGGTTTTCATCTTCTTGAAGCTCCCCCATTTTTACTAATAGTTTGAAGGGTGCATCGGGCTGGTTAAGGTTTGCCCTTTTGAGCAATTGTTTTCCTTTTTGGTATTCGGAAGATTCAGAACCGAATATCGCTAGTTCACGTAATAAAGCTAGATAGTAATCTTTTTTAGGAGGATCTTCTGCCGGAATACCATCCCATTTTTGAATGAGCCAGGCACCACCTTCCTCCAGTTCTTCTTCCCTTTCAGTATCTCGTTGTGACTTCATCATAATCTGTTGAACCCGATGAGGTGTATGTGCCTCGAACTTCCCTCCCTTGAATTTAAAATGGATTTTGTCTTCGAACAACGATCTGAGAATGGCAGCAGTTTGTTCTGAGGCAGGATTTGCTCCAAAGGCTATTTCGGCCATATAGGGTAAATCGAAACTTTCGCCTTCTCCCTGCAGTAGATTCCATAATCCTTCGGTGTCTATACTCGCCTTTATTGTTTCTTCCCTACTTATGATTGTCTTTAATGTTTTTAAAAGTTCATCTTTTGACAACTTCAGGTTTAGTGTCTTCTCAGAACTATGTATGACCCTGCTAAGGTTGAGATTAACCTCTCGATTGTACTCAGAGAGAAGGTGAAGTCTGCCCCCTTTTTTGTCTAAACAAATTCCACAGGCAATCTTATCTTTATCAAAGTAAGTAACTATTTTCCCTGGTTCCATTTTCTTTCCTTTAAGTAATTATTATATCTGGTTATCCGGAAATCTCTAGTTGAATACCCTGATGAAATTATTAACAATACTGGATTCCCGCTTGCGCGGGAATGACATG
>CBDTTR010000041.1:0-11514 GCA_965363405.1 uncultured bacterium
GCCAAAGATGGGTTGCGTGAAGCTTTTGCAGCAGGGCAAAGGCTGGTTTCTGGCGGATAGGATGAAAATATGTTATATTTCCTATTGCTTGAAACCAGGAGAAGGGTAAGTTATGATTGAACATCAGATTGATCAAGAAAGTTGCGATGGTTGTGGGAAATGTGCTGAAATCTGCAACCTGGGGTTATGGGAAGTGGTTGAGATAGAAACGGGGAGAAAAATAGCCCGTGTTGTCGATGAAGCTTCAATGGTTTGTCATTTTTGTTTCTTCTGTAAGGACATTTGTCCGCAAAATGCTGTTACCATAATCTCAGAAGAAGATGACATACTGGGAAGAATTTTAGGGTAAGAGAATAGAATAGAATAGAAGGAGAAAGTTTAGTGACCGGAATACTTAAGATAAAGTGGTTTCTGGCTTTGCTGTTACCTGTTGCTGTTATGTTCTCTTTCAGTTTAATTCCTGCAAGAAGTCAGTGTAAATCCCCCCTGATTGAAGGAGAGAAATCCCCGAGTCGGGAGCTTGTGGACTTATTTCGAACGGGAGATCAATTCTTAGGTTTTAAAAAAGCCGAAGGACCAACCTATTATGGTCCTGATAAACTCTTTGATTATATCAACGGTGGTGCAGAGCTCTTTCTTGCTTATGGGTTTTTAGAGCTTATGGTAGTGGAGCTTTCCGAGGATCAAAATCATACGAACAGGGCTACTTTGGAAATCTATAATATGGGGACACTTGAGAATTCCTTTGGAGTTTTTAAGACTGAGGAGGGAGATGAAACACATAAATTGCCAGGTGGGGCAGAAGGAAGAATGGGGGATGGACTTCTTCAGTTTTACAAAGGAAAATTTTATGTAAAAGTTTTTGTCTCACCGCAGTCAAAGACTTATCCCAGGGTTGTAGAAAAAATTGGCAAAACCGTAGAAGAGAGGATCAAAGGAACTTTTTCAAAACCGGCTTTCTTTGGTCTCTTTCCAGTGAAAGATCGTATTGCAGGCAGTGAGAACTATACGAGCAAAGATTTTTTGGGACAGCCTTTTTTCAAAGGTATTGCCTCCGCTCAATTTGCGCAGGAAGGAAAGACATATAGAGTTTTTCTTTCCGTTGAGCCAGACAGAGAAGAAGCCGAAGAGAGTTTTCAAAAATACAGAAAATACTTGATCAGCGAAAAAGCTTATCAAAGTGAGTTAAAAGGTGACACAAAGGGTTTTGTTGGTAATGACCCTTATTATGGGGATTGTGTTATTTCTGTAATCAAGGGGAGAATAGTCGGTATTTTAGGCAATCCCGGGGATGCAGCATCTCTTATAAAAAGTATTGAAAGGGGTATATGATGAGTAATAAACCTTATTACACCCGCAGAGAATTTATAAAAACATCAGCAAGGGGATTGGCTGTTGGAGGAGTTTCTCCATTTCTGAATCAATCGTCTTTAGTATCGCTATTAAAGGAGAAAGAGGTAGTAACTTATCGGACGCTGGGACGTACAGGTCTTAAGGTTACTATGGTCAGCTTTGGAGTGATGCGGGCTGATAATCCAGGTTTAATCTCAAAAGCGATCCGCAAGGGAATTAACCATTTCGATACAGCCAATGCCTACCAGAAGGGTAATAATGAAAAGATGTTGGGAGAGGTGGTTAAAAAGGAGGGAGGCAGGGATAGATTGATTATTGCTACCAAGGTAGCACCACCCAGAGATAAAAAAACTGCCCAGTTCACAGCCGATGCTACCAAGGATAATTTTATAAGAAAGTTTGAAGAAGGATTGAAACGCCTTCAGATGGATTATGTAGATATTTTATATGTGCATAATATCATGTCTCCTCAGATGGTTTTCCATGAGCCTACCCTTAAGGCACTGACTCAACTGAAAAAAGAAGGGAAAGTGAGATTTGCAGGTATTTCGGTACATCAAAAAGAGGAAGAGATCATCCAGGAAACACTCAAAAGAGATTTTTACGATGTAATCCTTACCGCTTATAATTTCAAAAAGAAGAACAGGGAAGCAATAAAAAAATCTATTACATCTGCATTTCAGAAAGGAATCGGCATCGTTGCTATGAAAACCCAGGTTGGGGGATATGATGTGTCATCGCTTGGCATTAGTCCCTTCCAGGCTTGCCTTAAATGGGTGCTGAATGACAGCCATGTCGCTTGTGCCATCCCTGGCATGACCAACTTCAATCAGCTTGATGAAAATTTTGCAGTAATGAAACAATGTGCCCTTTCTCAAAAGGATGTTAAGCAACTGAGCTATTATTCAAACTTTCTAAATGGGCACTATTGTCAAGGATGTCAGGAATGTGTTGAGAGTTGTCTTCACCACCTGGATATTCCGGAGTACATGAGATCATATATGTACCATGTGGGATATAAAGATAATGATCTCGCTCTGGGACTTTTGAGGGAAATAGCTCATTATTCTCCGGCTAATGTTTGTGGATCATGTGAATCTTGTGTTGCACGATGTTCTAATGGGATAGATATTAAGGGAAGAATGGATAAACTTCGTTTATTACAGGCGTGATATTTATGAAACAGATTATAGGGGATTTTGTCTCTGGCCTTTTGTTATCAGTTGTTCTACTTATTTTTGTTGTAGTGTTCCTGATTGCTTTTGCCATAATGTCTCTTACGCTTAAACTGATGACGATTCTCCTAATACCCTTTGTTGTTATCGCCCTCTTTTTTATCACCTTTTGGTTGATAGGTTTCCTTTTCAGAACAATCAGGGAAAGATAATGGGGTCACCCAATTACGATTATGTGAGGGCTTTTTCTATGACTTGATCCATATTTCCCACCAGATAAAATTTCATTCCCTTTTTTACATTCTCAGGGATCTCCTCAAGATTGTTTTCATTTTTCTTTGGCAAAATCACTTTAATAATAAAATAGGCATAATAATTAGGTTGTCAAAATGACAAGTCGTCTTAGTTTACTCCTACAGTAGTTAACAGACTTAGGGGTTGACTTAGCGTTTTATATAAAGTAAAATTCCAATAAATTTAGTCTGTTATGAGATATAACTATTTATGATGTGGATGACATGGCTTCTTCAGACAAAAGAGAAATATTAATAAGGGAAATCATAGCCATAAGCTGTCTTACCCTTGCTGTTTTTATCGGTTGTTGTCTCATTTCCTACAACCCTTCAGACCCTTCTTTAAATACCGCAGATTCTTCTGGAATTGGGGATGTTAATAACTGGGGAGGAATAGTCGGTTCTTATCTGGCTGATGCATTGTTTCAATTAATCGGGCTGTGTGCCTTTATCGTTCCCATAACTATGATATGGGTTTCTCTTAAGTTCTTCCTTCTCTCAAAGATTAATATTAGATATCATATATTGTTAAGTTATTTCTTTTTCATTATTTCATTGTCAGTTATCTTTAGCCTGATATGGGTAGAACCCAAAATAAGGATAGTATCTTTTAATTATGAACTCAGTGGTGGTGGGATTTTAGGCAGTCAATTGGCTAAACTTTCTATCAAGTATCTCAATCGTCTGGGAAGCTACACCATATTTTTCCTAACAGGAATTGTATCTTTGATTCTGGTTACCAAACTTTCTCTGCTCAAATTGTTTCAAGGTTGTAAAAGATTATTATCCTGGTTTTGGAAAGGCATAGTGTTTTTTAAAGCATTGTTGTTAAAGTTGATTGATATAGTAAAGAAGCTATATCACTACGCCCTGAGTTTAGCTGAAGCAGTAAAAAGGCTATACAGCAAGTGGAAGATGAAGAGAATGCTGGCCAATAGAGATAAAGAATCTCCTGTTGTCTCACAGCCTTTACCTCCGGCTGCAACAATTAATGAGCAAGTTCGTAAAAGAACACCTTCTGACAGGCCTAAAGAAGTTGAAGCACTTCCTGATGTATCTGCAAAATATCAGGTTGCCCCGTTATATCTTCTGGATAACCTTTCCCAGAAAGTGAGTAAATCAGATAAGGAAGCTTTAAAAGCAAACTCTAAAGTTCTGGAAAGTAAGTTGGCTGATTTTGGGGTACAGGGGAAAGTGGTTGATGTCCATCCTGGCCCGGTGATAACCAGGTATGAGTTAGAGCCAGCTTCTGGAGTGAGGATTAGTAAGATATTGGGTTTGACTGATGATCTTGCTCTGGCACTTAGGGCGCTTAGTGTCCGTATCCTGGCACCGGTTCCTGGTAAAGCTGTTGTGGGTATTGAGATACCAAACAAAGTTAGAGAAACTGTCTATTTTAAAGAGATTGTAAGCAGGGAGGAGTTTTTAAACTCTAAATCAAAATTGACACTGGCCCTTGGAAAAGATATTGCTGGAAAACCTGTAATTACGGACCTGGCCAAGATGCCGCATCTTTTAATAGCCGGTTCAACGGGTTCAGGCAAAAGTGTGCTTATCAATGCAATGATTTGCAGTATTCTCTATAAGTCTGCTCCTTCTGAGGTTAAGATGCTATTGATTGATCCCAAGAGGTTGGAACTTTCATTCTATGAAGACATTCCTCACTTATTGCATCCGGTAGTAACGGACCCCAAAGAAGCTTCTCTGGCTCTTATGTGGTCAGTGCGTGAAATGGAGAGGAGATACAAGAAGTTGGCCGAGAGGGGAGTAAGAGATATAGGTGGTTATAACCAACAAATCGATGCTGAGTTGAAAACTGCAAAAGGACTGGATAAAAAGAGGGATGAGAATATTTCTACTGATTACGAAAAACTGCCCTATATTTTAGTGGTAATTGATGAGTTGGCTGATTTGATGATGGTTTCTTCTCGTGAGGTTGAGATCTCTATTGCCAGACTAGCCCAGATGGCGAGGGCGGCTGGTATCCATCTTCTGGTGGCTACCCAAAGGCCTTCAGTAGATGTTTTAACAGGAACCATAAAGGTAAATTTTTCTGCTCGCATCTCCTTTCAGGTTTCTTCAAAAGTTGACTCTCGCACTATTTTAGATGCTCCTGGTGCTGAAGGGTTACTCGGCCTGGGTGATATGTTGTTTCTGCCACCCGGGACCTCTAAGCTTTTGAGAGTTCATGGAAGCTATCTTTCTGAGGCAGAGATTAAGCGCATTACCAATTTTCTAAGAAAGCAAGGTAGTCCAGAGTATGATCAAAAAGTATTGGAACCGGGGGAGGAAAGAGTCATAGATAATGATGATGATTACGATGAGAGATATGATGATGCTGTGGCTCTTGTTACTCAGACTAGAATGGCTTCCATATCCATGATCCAGAGGAGACTGAGAGTAGGTTACAACAGAGCAGCTAGAATTATCGAACGGATGGAAAAAGAGCGGGTTGTTGGTCCAAGTGATGGGGTGAAACCAAGGGAAGTGTTGGTAAAGAGGTTATAGAATAGCACATATTAAAAAACCAAAATTTTTAGCAAATTTAAGGTATTTCTAAAATGAAGACCATAGCTTTTAAGCTTATTGTTGTTTTGTTCCTCTTAAGCTTTTTCTCCAGGTTTTCTTATGGAGATTCTCTGGATTCAATTATTTCAAACATTCAGCAATCCTATAATGCTGTGAGGGATTTTAAGGCTCACTTTGTTCAAGAATCCAGTGTAAAATCGTGGGATGCTGCGCAAGTGCAAAAGGCAGAGGGGATGGTATACTTCAAAAAGGAAGGTAAAATGCACTGGGATTATCAGAAGCCAACCCCACAGCAGATTATAAGTGATAGGAAGAAATTGTGGTTCTATGAGCCGGAGGATAATCAGGTTACCATTAGTGAAGTTGGTGCAGGTCTGCAGTCACAGATTTCTGCTGATCTTCTCAATGGGAAAGCAAATCTTAAACGGGATTTTCTGGTTAAATTGGTTAGTTCTAAGGAAGAAGAGGGTAAAGGCAGACTTGTATTGGAGTTGACGCCGAGAGTAACTCAGTCAAACTTAAATAGAGTAATTCTTAAGGTTGACAGGAAGACTTTCCAGATTTGTCAAACCGAGGTCTATGACCTTTTTGATAACCTCACCCGTATTACATTTTCCCAAATGAAGATTAACACAAATCTTCCTGACTCATTGTTTGTTTTTGTTCCTGCTCCCGGGGTTGAGGTCTTAACTCCGCCAAAAATTTCTTTACCCTGACAGTCGAGATAAGAGAAGCAGCTAGGATGGGAACTTAGCTTAGCGACTGGAATAATGGCTTGGCCGAGCTCAGTCAGGGAATAGTGGAATGATCTACAGGGAAAGTTTTGAGTTAAAAGTGCCTAAAGTGAGCTAAAGTTATAAAACTTTAGGCACTTTTTTGCCACATCGTTCCATGAGCGATGCTAATGTGAACGACAAAAATAAAATGTCATTGCGAGGAGCATCAGCGACGAAGCAATCCCATGAGATTGCTTCGCTATCGCTCGCAATGACAGGCTATTGAGAGTCAACTTATTTAAGTCGTTCACTATAGTTTAATAACTACTAAAAAACCCTTTAACTTCAATACGATGTAAAAATATCGAGACACAATAATGTCGATCTTGGGAGATAATATAAATAAGCATTCTGACTTTGCCCCAGTTTTTTCTCAGGTAGGGAAGTCTTTAAAAAAGGGGGTAAAGGAAATAAGAATCAGTGGACTTGAAGGTTCCTCTGGTTCATTTTTTTTCTCCTCCTTAAGGCATGAGACGAAAAGAAGCTTCTTGATTGTAACACCTACCTTTAGGGAAGCCGAAGAATGTTATCAGGAACTTCTTTTCTTCTCAGGTGGAAATGGAAAACGAGCTCTTGAGGACGCATGGCAGAAGCAGATCTTCCTTTATCCACCTGAAGAGGAGTTTCCCTTCGAAAATGCTTCCCGTCATCCCGAACTTACTGGTCAGAGATTAGAAGTTTTGCATCATCTGATGAGAAACAGCCAGACTATTACTGTAGTCGTTCCTGTAACAGCTTTGCTTCGGAAGGTGATTCCTCGAGCAGTTTTAGGAAAATATACCAGGCAGTTAAAGGTTGGAGAAGAAGTGGATCGAGAAGAACTCACCCACTGGTTATTAAAATGCGGTTACCTTAAGGTATCGTTAGTAGAAGATAGGGGTGATTATGGCATTCGGGGTGGTATTATGGATGTTTTCCCACCCGGATATCATACCCCTCTACGGATAGAATTTTATGGGGATGTTATTGAATCCATTCGTCAATTTGATGTTGTTTCACAGAGGTCTTGTGGTGAACGGGAAGAGATATGGGTTGTGCCTGTATGTGAAGCTATCCTTGAAGAAGAGAACTTACACCAGACCATAGAGCGCATTAAGGAGCTGTCTCTACATATGATGCTTCCCTCAAACAAGGCAGAAGAAATCGTTGAGGCTCTGAACCAGTTTCATGTAAATGCTGAGATTGAGCGCTTACTTCCTTGCCTTTATCCCGATTTGGATACCATATTCGATTATTTTCCAAAAGATGGTCTCATTTTTCTTCACGATTTTGATGAGGGAAAAGTGGAGCAGGAAAGTTTTTTGGTAAAAGCAGACGAACGTTATGCAACGTGTTTGGATCAGGCAAAATTTACTCCATCGGTTTTGCAATTTTACTTTTCTTCTGAACAGATGGATCAAATGCTACAAAGATTTCAAACAGTCTATCTTGACAGAACAGGCTTATCTTTATCGGATAAAGAAACGGTTTCTTTTAAGACATGTTGTAACGAGGACATACGTAAAGAGTTGATTAATTTTGATTCTGCGAAGGGAATGCTTTCTCCCTTAGTGGAACAGATAAAGGACTGGCAGGATGAGGGAAATTCTATTCTTCTTATTTGTCATTCCTTAAGCGAAGTGCAAAAACTTATAGAACTATTGGAAGAGTACAATGTGCTTACCAAACTACTCTCGGAGGAACATTTCAATGCGAAAGGATTATTCCCATTCACCGAGACGGTAGGGATTCAGGTTGCCAGTTTCAAGAAAGGTTTTCGCTTTCCCCTGGCTCGTTTAATAATTATCACCGAGGAAGAGATATTTGGTGAAAAAAGAAGGAGATCAGCTCCAGCCAGGAAAAAAAGCGGCTATTTTATCTCAGATTTTAGTGATCTGAAAGTCGGTGATTTTGTTGTGCACACCGAGCACGGTGTTGGAATCTATCGTGGATTAAAAGGATTGGAGGCAGGGGGAGAGCATAGTGATTATCTTCTGATTGAGTATCGAGGGAATGATAAGCTTTATGTTCCCGTTGATCGAATCAAACAGATGCAAAAGTATACTGGAACAGATGATTATGCTCCCAGGATTGATCAATTAGGGGGGGCTGCCTGGAAGAATATAAAGAAGAAGGTTAAAGAGTCTATTGTAAAAATGGCCAGGGAATTATTACATATCCATGCATCAAGAACGCTCTTGAAAGGTTCTTCGTTTTCTCCCATTGACCATTACTATAGAGAATTTGAGGCAACTTTTCCTTATGAGGAAACTCCAGATCAGTTAGCTGCTATTGAAGACGTGATGAGAGATATGAGTGAGGCCAAACCCATGGATCGACTCATTTGCGGAGATGTTGGATATGGAAAGACAGAGGTTGCATTGCGCTCATCTTTTCGGGCAGCTATGGATGGGAGGCAGGTAGCCGTTTTGGTTCCTACAACAGTTTTAGCTCAGCAACACTATCAGACTATTTGTGAGCGTCTCAAGCCTTATCCTGTCGAAGTTGAGATGCTCAGTCGTTTCAGAAGTCGCGCGGAACAAAAAAAGATCATTCAGAAACTTAAAGAGGGGAAGATCGATATTATCATTGGGACTCATCGGCTCGTTCAGAAGGACGTTCAGTTTAAAGATTTAGGCCTGGTGGTTATCGATGAAGAACAGAGGTTTGGAGTGGCTCATAAGGAGCGATTTAAAAAGATGAGAAAGCTGGTGGATGTGTTGACCCTAACAGCTACTCCTATTCCCAGAACACTCTATATGTCCGTGATAGGGATAAGGGATATGAGTGTGATTCATACACCTCCTGAAGACAGGTTGACCATTAAGACTTACATTAACCGCTTTGATGCGGATGTGGTAAGGGAAGGGATTGTGCGGGAGTTAAGAAGGGGGGGGCAGGTTTTCTTTGTTCATGACAGGGTGCGGTCTATTCAGTCAATGGCAAAGTTTTTAAGCGAATTGGTTCCGGAAGCAAAGCTGGCCATTGCCCATGGTCAGATGTCAGAAAAGCAACTAGAGAAGGTTATGCTATCATTCACTGAAAAAGAGGTTAACCTTCTTTTGTCTACAACGATTATTGAATCCGGCTTGGATTTTCCCTCTGCAAATACCATTATTATTAATCGGGCTGACAGGTTGGGACTTTCCCAGCTGTATCAATTAAGGGGAAGGGTGGGAAGATCAAAGTATCGAGCGTATTGTTATCTGCTTATTCCCGGTGAATCTGTGCTTTCGAAAGAGTCTAAAGATAGACTTCACGCTATCTTTGAGTTTAGCGAACTGGGGTCAAGTTTTCGTCTGGCTACTCGGGATCTGGAAACCAGAGGGGCAGGAAATATCCTGGGATCTTCACAGTCCGGACATATTGCCGCCATTGGAATGGATTTATACACTCAGCTCATGGAAGAAACTGTAAAGGAGTTGAAGGGTGAAGAGCTTGCTCCTGTAATTGATCCGGAAATTAATCTCCCCGTCTCTGCGTTTATACCGGAGGATTATATTGGAGATGTCAATCAAAGATTGGTTGCCTACAAGAGATTGTCTTCGTGTATGTGTGACCAGGAGGTTGAGGAGATAAAAGAAGAACTGAACGATCGCTTTGGGGATATACCACAGGTGGTTGGTAATTTGTTAAGTATAATAACCTTTAAGAATGTCTTAAGGCAGTTTCTCATTACCAGTTTGGATTATAATGATAGTGACATCATACTTGCCTTTCATACAAAAGCTAAAGATTCTCTGGAAAGGATTCTGCTACTTATTGAAGGTAATCCTAAAAGATTCAGGTTTTCTCCTGAACTGAAACTTAAAATTGCTTACAAGAAAAGAGACTGGAAAGAAGTGATGGACGAGGTGAAAAAGATCTTGCAATAATTGTTTAAATTGTAGTAAATGATCTTTATAATAAAAAAGTGAGGCGAGAGATAATATAAATGAGAGACAAAAAGTTAAAGAGAGTTAAGAGTTGTATCATAAAGGAAGTTATACCAACTTTTGCATTGGGGCTTATTTTACTCTTTTCTTGTGAAACAGATGCTAAGATAGTAGAGAAGATTGTGGCTATAGTAAATGGAGATATTATAACACTTTCAGAGCTCAGGGAGATTTCAGTTCCCTATCTGGAAAAGATGCAGTTAAAATTTTCTCTTGAAAACGATGAGGAACAGATTAAGGAAATAGAAAAAAGGATACTTGATCAGCTGATTGATGAGAAACTAGTCAAACAAGAAGCGGATAGATTGGAAATTGCAGTTGATGATAAAGAAGTTGATATTGCTGTCAGGGATGTCATGAGCAAGAACAATATCGCTAAGGATCAATTTGAGCAAGTCCTGCTTGAGGAGGGTTTAACATTTGAGGATTACAGAAAGCAACTAAAAGAGCAGATGCAAAAAATGAGGCTCTTGGATCAGGAGATAAAATCCAAAATTCAGATTACCGAAAAAGAGGTTGAGAAATATTACAAGGAGAATATGGATGACTATAATACACCTCCGGAGGTTAGTATTCAGCAGATTCTCTTGATTATTCCTTCTGAAGCAAGTGAACAGGAAATCAACCAGATCAGAGAAAAAGCAAATGGTATAGCACAAAAGATTAGAGAAGGAGAAGATTTTACCAGCATGGTCAAACTATATTCTCAGGATGCCACTGCTGCTACTGGTGGCGTTCTGGGTGCTTTTAGACAGGGTGAATTGTTACCTGGTTTAAATAAAGTTGTTTTTAGTCTCGAAGTGGGTGAAGTAAGCTCTGTTATACAGACCTCCAGGGGTTTTCATATTGTAAAAGTTTTGGATAAGAGAGAAAGACAAAAAATGACGAAAGAAGAAAAATGGAATGAGATTGAAAATTTTCTCTACAACCAGAAATTTGAAGATGAATTTAAACAGTGGATAAAGAAGATAAGAAAGAGATCCTACCTTAAGATTAGTCTTTAACCTTTACAGGCTTTCCTCTTGAGGCAACTGGCAGAACGTGCTCATGTTGTAAGGACTGATTCTGTACTCGAAGGTTGCCATAATATTTAATCGAGAAATTTTTAGTCTATTGGGCAATGGGTGATATGGTGCTGCTCCTCTTACGGCTTTGAGTGCTTCCTCGTCCAGGAGGGAGTGTCCTGAAGAGTTGAGCAGTTCAAGTTTGTCCAGATGACCATCATGACCAATGGAAAAATACAAGGACAATTTACCCTGCAATCCTATTTCTTGAGCTCTTTCTGGATAATGCCACCTGGGTTCAATCTTCTTCTTGATTTTGCTGAGGTAAGAAACATATTTCAACTCCGGGCTATCCAGGGAAACGGTTGCTTCTGCTTCAAAGGAGGAAGGATTAATCCTGGTGTCTTTCATCTTACCTGGTGGCATCCAGGGGGAATTGTTCTTTGCCGAAAGATAAGCAGGATGATTAG